>DMBB01000299.1 GCA_003446295.1 Erysipelotrichaceae bacterium | reverse complement strand
CATGACACTGCTTTGTTCTTTCCATGCCAGTACGCTCTGCAGTCCGGAAATTGAGCTGCATTTTACCATACCTCTACTGCACCGCGATAACACTCCCATGAGTTCACAAACTGTTGGTATGTTACCCAGTAGATGCCATCGTTCCATCCTGCAGGATCTGCAATTTTAAACTCGTTTCGTTTCTCATCATAACCGATCAGAGTCATGACATGATTATTGGATTTATATGTGCCCCATTCATAATATGTCAGCTGACTGGGCATAAAATGGATACTTGTCCAGATGATGACCGGATGGCCGTTCTGCAGGCAGTCAACCAGGTCATCCGTGCTGCATCCTGAAATATCCTTCGCTTCAGCAAACTGTTTTGCCCAGGTTTCTGTCGGTTCCGGCATCATGGCATCAATGTAATCAGTATCTTTCCATGGACTTCCGGCAAATCCTTTATATGGCGATGCATCAGGTGAATACGGCATAGTGTTCATAAACGAGTAATAATCCCATCCTGATACGTGCCCTGTCATTTTTAAAGCCATCAGCAATGCTGCTCCCTCACATCCCTTCGGTGCTCCATATGCATTCTGATCAATAAACTCCGGTACTTCCAGTTCAATATGGATCAGTTCTCTCCATCCAGCATATACGGTAATATCTTCGGTTACCGGAATCTCATCATCATAAGGAACTGTGCAGGATTCATCAGTGTACCACCCCAGGAATTCATAGTTCTCCCTGTATGGAACAAAATCCAGCAGGAATACAGATCCGTAGTCTAATAGTTTCGGTTCACTTTCTCCCAGATCACTTTGTGTGACTAACGTCAGAGTTCTGGTCTGAATCTTCCAGGAGGCATACAATGTCATATCTTCATCAACAGTTGTTCCATTGATCCATCCTCTGCTCAGATCCGGAGATGAGTACCAGCCGGTAAACGTGTATCCCTCCCTGACAGGATCGGGAACAGAAACCGCATCATCCTTTTCAATCATCAGGGAGTCCAATGTATCCCCGCCTCTTGTATCAAAGGAAACAGTACAATATATTTTCTCTTTCTTGCATCCGGCAAACATGAATGCCGCAATCAACAGCATCACAATACGCTTCATAGTAATGCCCTCCAGACTATGACGAATTGTTAACACCTTTTATTCTACAACATGTAGAATGATTGCGCACTTAATCTGAAAGAATAACCAGCTGGCCTAGATCAAGCAGGTATTGTGTGCTTTCCTTTTCTGTTTCGGATGCATCACTGCCGAAAAAGCCCGGCGTTCCGCTGAGCAGTGTTCCTCCTGAAAGGCTCCATTTTCCGTTGTTCTGATATTCAATATAGCCTTTCGGCATATCCGTTCCGGTCTTTTGTATGCAATATGATACAAATTCCATTCCGTCATATGATGCATAGTTCCGGCTCATCCATCGGATACAGTAACGCTGTGCCGGAATCGGAGCATAGACCCAGTCATTACGAAACAGGAAGCGCAATAACAGCTGGTTCTCTCCGACGGAGATCTTCGGGTACAGATCCGGCAATTCAGTCCTGATACCGAATTCCACTTCTTCATCATTTATCCGGACAGTAAAATAAGTAAATCCATCCTGCCGTTCTTCCGTATCTGCAGCTATCTCCTGCATCAGACTGTCTTCTTTAAAATAATCTGCATCGATACGCGTTATTACACTGTCATCGTAATAAGGTTTAACAGGATCCGTCTTTGATCCGGAAATACAGCCCGCAGTAAATATGCAGGCAATCAGAAAGATCACTCGCTTCATATTGGCCTTCCATTCAGAATGAAAATACATTATCCAGATACTCACTGATGCTTCTTCCGCCGCGAACTGTTTCCGACAGGTACCATTCAGGATAATGTTTCAGGGGAAGTCCTTCTTTCAATAGACTGTCATCCTGCCAGATATATATTGTTTCGCCATTCAAACCCTTTACACCCTTATCAATATGGATATCAGGTGATTCGAAGCTCCACCGGTACATGCGCAGGGTAATATAGGGCAGATAATTATGATTTTCATCTTTATACAAAGGATCTTCCAGGATCAGTCCGAAATAACCGGATACACCGTCTGTCTCTCCCTGAATCACTCTGAGATTCTCAGGCAGTTCTGAAGAGAGAGACAGCTCAAATGTCTCATTAATGACAACACTGCTCTGCAGTTTGCCTGTATCTGCCGGTAATGGCAGATACATTCCCGGGCGTAAAGGATATATAAGGAATCTGTTGGCACATTCCACACGCACCGCAGAAAAGGCGCACAGCAGTACGGTGCAAAGAATACAGATGATTCTGCGATCCTTCTTTTCCGATAACTTCAGCAGGTTTTTCACACGTCTGACTGTCAACCCGCTTTCCGAAAAAAATGAACTTACAGGAAGCACAGAATGCTTCAAGGCATATACCGCCAGTGCTTTCGCATATTCTTTCTGTTCTGTCACATCAAGCTGAACAGATGCGATCTCATCACAGCGCATTTCCATATCTGTTTCCATCAGATGGTATGCAAGATAAACAAACGGATTATACCAGTGCAGAATACAGACCAGTCTTCCGCTCAGCAAAAGCAGCGGATCATGATATGCAGCATGGATCTTTTCATGCATCAGAATATATCTGATCTCTGACTCGCTCATCCCATAGGGAAGATAGCATCGCGGGGAAAAGATACCGCTGCAGCATGGACCTGGAATCACGTCTGAAAAATAGATCCCGCTTCTTTTGTCCGGCACTGACTCTGCAAGCAATTCAGAAAACCGGTGATACCGATATATATAAAGCGCCAGCAATAGCAAGAAAGTCAGGATATAGATATACTTCAGGATCAGCAGAAGATCATTTGCGGACATCACAGAGCTTTCGGTCACTGCAGCATAGACTGTACTTCCGATTTCCTGTTCTGCTCTTTGAACTGCCTGTGTTACCGGATGATCTGATTTTACAGAAACGCTGAACGGAATGCAGTAAGCCATCATTACAGCCGTCCAGAGCACCATGAAATCTCTGTGTCTGGTCTTTCTCATAAACTGCCGCAGCAGTATGACAGCAATCAGACACAGAGTTCCGCTCACACTCATTTTTGCCAGTATCTGAACCATCATGATTCTGACTCTTTCAGGCCCTCAAGAAGATCGATCAATTCTTTCCTGTCATTTTCAGACAGTTTATTCTCTTTTACGTAAGCACTGATAAATGATGGGAGCGACCCATGAAAGTCCTGCGAAATAATACCTGATAGTTTTCTTTGCTCATATTCGGATTCTGAGATTTTCATGCGCAGTTCTGTCATGGAATCACCCAGAAGGTCTTTCTCTCTCATCCTTTTCAGCAGCGTATAGAAAGTGGATTTTTTCCATCCGTATTCTTCTACGCATTCCGTATAAAGTGCGGTGGCTGAAATTCCCTGTTTCAGCCAGATTTTTTCCGCTATTTTCAGTTCTGCTGCACTTAATGGCTTCATATTATTCTACATCCTGTCGAACAAATTATAACGAACTTGCAGCTTACTGCCATCAGGTATTATCTAATTATCAAACCTGTTCATTTTCATATCCAGAATGTGAAGATCCTGTATCCTTTCATCCTGTGTCAGATTCAGAGCATCACTTTTGGAAGAAATGATCCTGATTCCCTTAACATGAAGTTCTTCTCCCTTTTCAAGTTCATCCAGTCTTTTCTGCCATTGTTCAATTTCATATGGATATCCAAAACGATTGCTGATCAGCAATGAAAGAACTGACTTGTAATGCGTTACATAGTCTTCCGCCGTATACTTCGGTACTGCATTGCTCATCGTTAAATCGCTTGTCATGCCGACCATCGGATATTTATTCATTGCTTCTTTGGAAAATGCCATATTGCAGGATCCAAACAGCAAGCTGAAGCCTTCAGGCGTATATCCATCATCAGATATCCCGGTCAGTGCGAACAGGACTTCCGATTCAGGATACTCCTTTGCAAATGCGAGCATTTCCTCCACGCTCATATCCTCTTTGAACAGAAATTCAAGTTCTGCCGACGCCGAATCAGGCAGATCACTCAGTTCATCTGTCGGAGACGGAATACTCCGTTTGACAATATCCTTGTATTCGTCTGTGTCTCCCCACCAGGAATACGGCTCTTCTTCCAGCCAGAAATCACCTTCATAAGCAGAGTAATACTCTCCATCCTGAAAACGGGTCACATGTACAGAGTCAATGACGGAAGAAGAACGGAGTTCTTTGTTTGTTCTGAAATAATGAACAAGCTTCAATTGTTCCATCCGGTAGGTTTCATAAGATTCCTGTACTGCCTGATCTGTTCCGGCGGAATAAATGTAATATCCCGGCCGGGTGATTTCGTAATAGCACTGAATCAGGAATGATGTGTTCACTTCTGATCTTGCTGCTTCATCAGGGATCGCTTCTGTATCCGCCAGACTTTCAAACTGATCCAGATGGAATGCATGAGATTCCCTGTACGTAAGATATGCAGAATATCCGCCCATACTGATCAGCGTAATTGCCAGGAATACAATGAGCACTCTGCTGTATATGGTTCTGATCATGCCTGACCTGATCTCGGAATTTACCTTTTTCTCGTATGCTTCATCTGCTGCAGTTCTTTCTTCCAGCATGTCATCAATTCTGTTTTCCATTATCTGACCCCTTCCTTTTCTGCCATCTTTTTCAATTTTTCTTTTGTACGGAACCGTATGACTCTCAGATTCTCTTCGGTGATATTCAGCAGTCCTGCAATTGATTTATCATCCATACCGGATGTCATTGAAAGCAGGATCACATCCCTTTCCAGCGGTTTCAGCGTATAGATCTTCGCGTAGAGCCATCGTCTCTGTTCGTCATATTGTTCTGCAAGTCTCTCCACTTCAAACCGGTTGTCTTCAATCTGTTCCAGAAACAGCCGGTCTGGATGAACAAGATATTTCTTTCTCCGCCATTCATCCGTAAAACAGTTTTTCAGCACCTTGTACAGCCATGAGCGCAGATTTCCGCTGCCGTCAAATGACACCAGTGCTCTGACAAATGTTTCCGAAACCAGATCATCCGCATCCTGAGGACTGTGTGTCAGTGAGAGCGCGTACAGAAAAAGGGGATCATGATATAGTCTGTATGCTTCAAGCAATGCATCAGTCTTCATATCTTTCCCCCTTCCGTAAATAGAACGCAGAGAATCAGAAATATTACAAAAAAACCTCAAAAAAACAATTTTTCCAGCAGTATCATTCAGTATTTCTATCCAGATCGTTTCACTGCCTCATTCGCCGTAAAGACGAATATCATACGCACCAAGTGCCTGCGGAACTTGATCAGATGACAATTTGTCATAACGCACCGATACAAATTCTCCCAAAGAACACTCAGTATAGGCAATTCCCAGTCTGACTCCTTCTGCCGGATAGCTGATTCCTTCAGGCGGGTCATCAACCTTAACGTTGATAATCAGAGGTACTCTGATCATTCTTCCGGTCAGGTCCTTCCCATGTTCATTGCATTCTTCCACCAGGATCTCATCTTCAGATTTTTCCCGTACAATTCCGTACAGAATATTCTGCGGAACATAGTCTCTGTACTCCAATGGTTCTCTTTTCATCCCTGTGACTTCCGCATAGACCGGAGGATCCATGTTAAGCAGATCAATCGTGCGAATCACTTCATCCTGCTCATATATCAGTTTTAATCCATCCGTCTGCCTGATGGCGATCGGGTTTCCAAGCACCGGGCAGTTCAGCTGTATTTCTGCTGCACCGATCCGAGAAAATGTTCCGGTTATGATACCGTATTCACTCAGCATATGACTGTAATCCCGGATCTCATATTCATTGTGCAGACCGTCGGGTGTCAGAATGTTTTCAAAGAAATAGACAGACAACCCATCATCTACAGTGAAGCCGTACCCGGAGATCGATCGATCAGAATTAATATGAAATGATTTTGCATTCCAGGATGACATCCTTCTGAGTTCTGCCTGTTCAGCCTGCCAGCTTTGCTCAATCAGGAAAGACAATAACAATCCTCCTGCGACGATCATCCATACCAGCCAGTTCCTGTGATTATCTTTCCAGACCTGATAAGAAGTATATAAGCAGAAAATCGGAACCAGAACTTCTGCAGCCATCCAGTTACCATAGAGCCTGCGCCAGAGAATAATTCCGAATATCATCCCTGCAGTCAGAAACAATGAAAACAGATTCTGTCTCAGATACTTCCGGCTGCCTGTCTGAATCGTCTCTCTGAGTATTTCTTCATGAACCGGATCAGTTTTTTCCCGTTCCCCTCTCATCAGTTCCGTAACGGTAATATGCAGTGCTTTTGCCAATGGTTCAAGCAATGATATATCCGGGCAGCCAATGCCGCGTTCATATTTGCTGATCGTTGACCGGGATACATGCAGCTGTGCAGCAAGATCTTCCTGCCGCATTCCGAGTTCCGTACGTATCGTCTGTATCAGTTTTCCTGTTTTACCGGCGTCCATAATAATTTTAATCCCCAAACAAATCTTAACATTCTCTGCAGGATTGCCAAGCGACGCATCGTCGCATCACTTGTTTTCATGAAAAAGCATAAAAGAAAAACCGCACAGACATGCGGTTTCCTGAATCTTACGGGCGGAGCCATTGTACTTGACAAACTGTTATATCTGTTTGCTTTTGTCCCTATTATTGTATTGCATCTGCTGTTTTCTTTTCAACAATACTTTTTCTGATGCCGCCTTATTTGTATCGCCGCCTTTTATATACTTTGTTCATATTCATCACCTGCTTTATTGCTGTTCAACCCATATACATTTTATATGTAACATCCAGTCTGATGCCTGACGAGATCTGTCAGAAATTGACTGGTCTCGTTGTTAGATAAGCATTTTTCAAATATGGTGATTAAGCCTGCCTGTCAATATGTCTGAAATCTACAGCACTTTCCAATAACCATTCTTCCTTGATCCGACACGTTCAATATAACCGTTGTTACGCAAATAAGCGATATTGTTTTCAACTGTCGTCTCTGCACAATCAAGGATAACCCTTAGCTGTGCGGTCGTAATGTTCGGATCATTTCTCATCTCAGTAAGGATCCTGCTGCGACGCTCGTTCAGCGTTTTTTTATTCCCCATGTTATTCCCCGTCTTGTTATCTATATTCTGGGGATTATGGATCCTATGGAACGGTATCGTAACAAGAATGGAATTCTCTCTGAAGGTAAATGCATCCTTCCCGTAAACTTCTATGATTTTTGGAACTCCTCTGCCGGATTTCTCGCTGATATGAAGTTGAAGGAATATTTCTGACAGTTTCTCGTTTACCGGAACTGATTCTCCAAGGAAAAAACCCTCCATTGTCTGTGCAGGAGGAATTGTCCCCCTGGATAAAATCTCAATCCGATTGGAAAAGACTGAAATCATCGGCTCATTCCCATCGATCCACCGATTATGTAAAACAGCATTGATGACCGCCTCACGAAATGCCTTATTATCGAATAGCGGAACTTCTTTTCTTTCTACGATCCGGTTTCTTTCATCTGTCTGTATCAAATTAAGGACATCCCCATAACGAAGAATCTCGTCAAGACTGTATAAAAGGCAGGTATTCCCGAATTCGCGTACAGAAAACAACGGAGATCCTTTTGTCTCACCGTCAAAAATAGAAACACGTAATGGAATATGGGAATCATCTGACAAAAGCTGGGCCAGTATATTGAATTCTCCGCTGCTGTTTTTGAGTCCCAGGTTCTTTATAAAAGTCTCTTCCCTGAGAACAATCCCACGCGAACCGTAATAACCGAAAAGCTTTGAAAAAGTCAATTCCTGATACTTTGAGGGAGCTGTCTCTATCGTTTCAACTCTGCCGTTAAGGATCTTGAAAAGCTGGATTTCTCTTTTGGGATAGTCCTTCAATGCCGCTTTGGAAGAACCGATTCGAATATAACGTTTCTCCTTGAATGCGGTCGGAATTTCCTCAGCAGCCGGAATAACGAGTACTACGATACGATTGTCGTCAATTATATCTTCTTCGAAGGAGAAATTGATACTGGGGGAGAGATTCCTGGCGAGATAGTTCTGATACGGCTCTTTATTGTACTCACAATACTGGTTAAAGGTCGTTCCAATGATTTCGTGAGTATCGTTGTTTATACCCCAGACAAAAAATGCATACTTCCTATTATGGAAAGCAGCTGCGTTCGACATAGCGGAAACATATTCACCCAGCGTGTCCGGCTGAAACCAGTTTTCCTTAAATTCAAACCATTCCTGTTCGTCGCCGTAAGCACAGAGTTCCTTTACGATTGATTTAATATCCATATCAATGTATACTCCTTTCCCCAGATTTATTCCCCACTTTTATATAATAGCATGTGGGGAATAAAATGAAGCTGAACTCAGAAAGTTTTTCATGCATCTCTGCCATCTGCCAAACCTGGAGTGATATTTTATCGTTCCCATTAACGACTTTTCTATAGCTGCCATTGTCAGCGAAAATACAAAAAAGCTGATTATTCCCAAAACAATCAGCTTAGTTAGAGGTATAAAGGGCGACTAGTGGGACTCGAACCCACGAGTGCTGGAGCCACAATCCAGTGTGTTGACCAACTTCACCATAGCCGCCATAAGGCAATAGTTATTCTACCCTAAACCTCCCTGCAGTGCAAGAAAAGATTTACGATTTTCCTTTTTCCTTCAAAATCATTCTGTATTGTTTCTCACAGATACTCAGAAGATGTTCTTTTGTGTTGTCCTCTTTTTCAACCATCACAGCATGCAGCAGACTGTTTTTCAGCAGACCAACGTGCCGGCCCTGCAGAACGATTCCCCGTTCACGAAGGTATCCGATCAGATCATTCCCGTTGACAGCCAGATCTTTTTCTGAGTACACAGTGATCTGCGACAGTTTCTGTTCCAGGGTCACAAGATCATCATACTTTTTCTGCCAGGTATCGGGATTCTGTCCGAATGTATCTGCTCTTCTCAGCATAAACAGCAGCTTCATGGTATCAGGTGAAGCGATATCCTGATTCTTGAACAGATATTTTGCCATGTTCATTTTCGCATCCCCGATCTCCTCATGATGCTTCACCAGAAGTACGGTACCGTCAATCAATCTGTTGGAATACTTCAGACGTCTCATGACCTGAAGAGCGATCTTTGCGGACACTGCGGGATGTCCGTAAAAATGATCGATTCCCTTATCATCCGTTGTACGTACTTCTGCTTTTCCTGCATCATGAAAGAGTGCCGCAAAGCGGAGCACATCATCTGCACTTCCGCAGCCTTTCAGCACAGCTGCTGTATGATGTCCGACATCATAAATGTGATGCGGATTATTCTGCGGTGTATCGAACAATATATCCAGTTCCGGCGCAAATGCTTTCAGCAGCTTTGTCCTGTGCAGCAGGATCAGTGCTTCACGCGGATCACTGCCTGTCATCATCTTATACAGTTCTTCACCGATCCTTTCTGCCGAAACAGAAGTGATCTCATGTGCATAGTTCCTGATTGCCCGGTACAGACCCGGTTCGATCACCATACCCTTCTCTGCCGCAAAGCGTACTGCACGCATCATTCTGAGGCGGTCCTCCGCGATCCGGTCATCCGGGTCACCGACAGCACGGACGATCTTGTTTCTGATGTCATCCGTACCATGATAAGGGTCAATGATCTCATCATTGACCGGATCATAGGCGATCGCATTGATCGTGAAATCACGTCTGGCCAGATCATCTTTGACATCAGCGGTGAAGGAAATACTGTCCGGATGTCTTCCATCCGTATAGTTTCCATCAATTCTGTATGTTGTTATTTCATACGGCTTTCTGTTGATCAGCACTGTGACGGTTCCGTGTTTGATACCTGTCGGGATCACAGGATATCCCAATTCCCTGAAGATATCCGAAACTTTCTGAGGCAGCACACTGGTCGTGATATCTTCATCATGCAGACCAACTCCCATGATCTGATCCCTGACACAGCCGCCCACCACAAAAGCCGTTCCGTAGTCACGGAGCGTTTTGACGATGAATACTGCCTCTTCGGAAAACTTCATATTTTTTCTCTTTTCTATGCTCTGAATTTGCCGGCCGGATGATCAGGGATCAGGTCACCCATTTCTTCTTTCATCATCTCTTCCATGCTGTCGACAAATTCCTCATAAATCCGGTGGAGCCAGAAACGCTCATGAGTATAGGCGTCATGATGCGGCGGAATATCTTCAATGACTGTAATTCCCGCATCCTCAAATATTCCGGATCCATTGAGCAGATCTGTCATTTCATCAATGACCTGCTCGTATCCTTCTGTTTCTGAAATATCATATGCGCTTAAGCAGAATTCATCACTGCTGTCGAGTTCATCATATGTGAATACTGCTTTCCGGCATGTATGTTCGATAATAAACGGTACATACAGGATCGCAAGCGGCAGAAACGGTGATTCATAGTCCTGGACAGAATCCAGCCAGTCCGGATGATGTTCCTTATCATCAAAGACCAGACGGAACCAGTTGTCAGGATCCACCACAGTGATGTCAGCTGACTTGCATATGGTTCCGGGAACGATGATCTTTGAATCCGGATACAGTTCTGCTATCTTTGTTTCCAGTTTGACACACAGCTCTTCCGGCAGTCTGTACTCAGACTGCAGCATCGCATTGAATCCCGGCAGAAATTTAATGATCAGCGGCAGCGCCATCAGATAGCGGTTCGTGTTCATTTTGCTGCGCTGCAGAAGCTGTTCTGCCTTTTTGTCATTGATCTGCTCCATGTATTTCTGTCTGGATCTGTCACTGTCCTGAATGCCCTGCAGGTCCAGCCAGTTCAGATACTCATTTGTCAGTGCAACCACTTTGATCTTCTGTTTCGGAGCAATTCTGTTTTCTTCATCATATATGCAGCTGCCGATGTAGTCTGTGTAATGACCAGGCATCTGATCATACTCCCATTCCGCCTCAGACTCATCAGGACATAGTTTCTTCCATACAGTTCTGCTGATCCTGGGGATCAGGATCTCTTTTTTCTTTTTTGCCATATTCACCTCCGGAAAACAGCTGTGCTTCGCAAAGCAGGTCTATTCGTACATTTTACCTGATTCAAACATATCAGATGAAATGACTGTATGCACTCTTTATATTATTATACGCTAACAGGAAAAAAGCTCCCCGCATCTTCTCGGGGAGCAAAACATAATCAGCCGATTTTTTCAAACTCCATGTCTTTGCCGGCATCTTCTTTGAAATCTTCCCATACCAGCATGCCTCTGTCATTGATGCTCAGACGTACCGCGCCGTCATTGAATGCTTCCTCTGAGGAAACGACCTGACCTTTTTCATTGAAGACAACAGTTGTCTTTGTGCCTGTTTCATTGGAAACAAGCGCTTCACCGTCATAATAGCAGTCATATACCCATTCCGCATGATCAGCTGCGCTGTTGGCCCATGTGATCATAACATTGAACGGCATATCGCCGTCTGCTTCAGTGATCTCGATCAGAGCCCTTCCGCATACCCAGCTGCCAAGGAACTGCCCGCCTTCTTCAGAGGCAGATACCGGAACAAATCCGAACACCATGCCGTCTGCCGCATGATCCTGATCATCTGTCCAGGTCAGTGTACCTGCTTCATAAACAAACACAACTTTGCCTGTACCGTTTTCGTAAAGTGTTTCATCAGATGTCATCTCACCCTTCTCATTGAAAACAAGCTTCTTTCTGACGCAGTTGTCATAGGCAGCGCTCATATCTTTTTCATCAAATTTACCGGACATCGTCCATTCATTCGTTTCAAAAGCACTGTCTGCCCAGCTGACGGTAAATCTGGCGCCATCATCGCCGTCTGCTTCAACCAGCATGTTTGCCCTGTCAGCCGCATAGGATCCGATCACATTCATCACAGGATTCTGTCCTGCTTCAGCTGTGCTGACCGGTTCTGCCGATGCAGTCTCGACCGCTTCAGCTGCGGGTGTTTCGGATGCAGCAGGTGCCGGTTCATTGTCTGTTTGACCGGAGCAGCCTGTGAACGTGCACAGCAGTGCAGTCGTGAATATCATCTGTATATATTTTTTCATTTGTTTTTCTCCTGTCTGCTGTTGAACAGTCCTTATATTCTATACATCTTTTCATCGCAGTGACATGTGTCAAATATTATTTTTTTGCCGTAAACAGGCATGTTTTCATATGTGCTTGCTAAAAAATACAATTATTTCTCACTTTTTAGCACTTACCACTTGAAAGTGCTAAAATGCGTGCTATATTATAGGTGTAAGCAAAAAGAGCTTACAGAAAGAAATGTTCCAACCAAGTGCACGACGTAAAACATCTCAACACGTGAGTGAACGAGGAGGAAATTATGTTTGGATTTTTACCTGAAAGAAGAAGAGCATATGATCTGTTTGATGACATCTTCGATGATGCATTCACTGCACCGTTCTTCACTTCAAACAGGAACAATGACATCATGAGGACCGACATTTCAGAAAAAGACGGCAATTATCTGCTGAATGTTGCGCTTCCCGGTTACAAGAAGGAAGACATTAAGTTGTCACTGAAAAACGGTAATCTGATCATTGAAGCCGGCCGGAATGAAACCAATGAGGAAAAGGATGCCAAGGGCAACATCATCCGTCAGGAACGTTACTCAGGCAGCGCTTCCAGAAGCTTCTATGTAGGAGAGAACATCAAGGAAGAGGATATCAAGGCATCGTTTGAAAACGGTGAGCTCCACCTGACAGTTCCTAATACAAAGGCTGTTGAGCATCAGCCGGAAGAGCAGAAATACATTGCAATTGATTAACCGCATGAAAAGGACTTCGGTCCTTTTTTCATTTGTATCCGATGTACCTTGAGTAGTCCCCCCAGATCTTTACTGCCAGTCCCCGGTATTCCTCTTCTGTATATCCCTGCGGATACGCCATCAGTTCATAATCGACGGAAAAGAAGCTGTAGCATATCCCGGTGCGGGCATATCCGGCATGTTCATAGAAGCGCAGTCTTCTGAATGCTTCATCAGCTTCCGTCATATCATCGGTGACCTGGTCGATATCCAGGATGATCTTTTCGGTATTTCCGATCCCCTTCAGCATCTGCAGGATGCGTGTACCGTATCCCTTATCCCTTAATTGTTCTTCCACCGCAAAATAATACAGAAAAGATACCGTATCCAGATACATATACACAAAGCCGATGAACTGTTCTTCTTCTGTTAAACAATACAGCTTGTGATGCTCATCCAGCATCCTCAGGATGATCCGGAAGGGCATTTTTTCGTTTCCCGGGAAGGATGCTTCATACAGCCGTCTGACTTTCCTGACTGCAGGATCTTTCCTGCTCAGTTCTTTCATTTCCATACCTGTAATTATATTTGATGCAGGCTCTGTATTTGAAGGCGAGTTTCTTTTACGCTATGATAAATATAGTTGATAAGGAGTGTGATAATACTATGTGGAATGATCTGCAGACTGGTGCCCGTGAGGGCATGATCGCGGAAACGATCTCCCTGAGAGGCTATGAGGGCGATCAGATCCGTGCCTATTATTCCCGCCCTCTCTCCGATGGTCCGCATCCCGGGATCGTCCTGATCCCCCATATGCCCGGCTGGGATGAGTGGTGCAGAGAAACATCCAGAAGATTTACACAGCATGGCTATGCTGTGCTCTGTCCGGATATTTACTGCCGTGTCGGAACCGGTACTCCCGTTGAAGTTGCCAAAAAGAGCAGAGAACTGGGCGGTGTTCCCGATGACTGTGTCATGGGCGATACCAAAGGCTGCCTGGATTTCCTGAAGATCCAGCCTCAGTCCAACGGCAAAGTCGGCGTCATCGGTATGTGCTCCGGCGGACGTCACGCATTCCTGGCTGCCTGCACGGTCGACGGATTCGACTGCGCTGTAGACTGCTGGGGCGGCGGCGTGATCATGAAGGAAGAAGATCTCAGCCCTGCACGTCCGAAGTCACCGATCGATTACGCGGAAAACCTGAATATTCCTCTGCTTGGCATCTTCGGAAATGAAGATCATAATCCCGATGCTGCACAGGTCGATCAGACAGAAGAGGTTCTGAAAAAGCTTGGCAAAGACTATACATTCTGGCGGTATGACGGCGCAGGACATGGTATCTGGTACTATGATAAGCCGATGTACCGGCAGGAACAGGCAATGGATTCCTTCAACAAGACACTGGAATTCTTTGACAAACATCTGAAGTAACCGCTGAAGACCGTAAACGGTCTTCTTTCACGAAAGGACTGTGCATGAGCGATTTTGTTGTAATGGCTAAGCCTGTCGGTTCCCTGTGCAATATGCAGTGTGATTACTGCTATTACCTGAACGCCGACAACGGCAGTGCCCCGCCGCATATGAGTGATGAAATACTGGAGACATATATCCGCAGCTACATGAATGCAGTGAGCGGGAAGGTCATCTCTTTTACGTGGCATGGCGGCGAACCGACGCTTGCAGGACTGGATTTCTTCAAAAAAGCAGTCAGCCTGCAGAAAAAGTATCTTCCGGCAGGCAAAGAGTGCTGGAATAACCTTCAGACAAACGGACTTTATCTTGACGATGCATGGTGCAGGTTCCTGAAGGAGAACAGGTTCGATGTCGGTGTTTCCATTGACGGAACCAGGTTCATCCATGATATGTACCGGCATGATACAGGCGGCAAGCCTACCTATCAGCGTGTTGCGGACACGGTCATGCGGCTGAAGAAGCACGGCATTATGCCGGATCTGCTGTGCACGGTTACCTCTGATACAGCGGCCAACGGAAAAGCAGTCTACGAAGCACTGCGCAGATTCAACACCGGCTGGATCCAGTTCATACCGATCGTACGGCGTGTAGACGGCAGCGTCACGGAAGACTCCGTCACGCCCCAGCTGTACGGCAGATTTCTCAAGGATGTCTTCCGTGCCTGGGCTTCCCATGACATGGGAAAAACAAATGTGCAGCTGTTTGCGGAAACAGCGCTGGTTCTCGCAGGCGGAACGCCTGATGTATGCTGGCTGGCGGAAACATGCGGAACGGTATTGATCGTTGAGCGCGACGGAAATGTATACTCCTGCGATCATTTTGTCGACAGACATCATCTGATCGGCAGGATTCCGGAGGACGATCTGGGTGCGCTGGCTGCCTCAGAGGTTCAGCGGTCGTTCGGAAAGGCAAAAAAAGACACGCTTGTCAGACAGTGCCGGGAATGTCCGTACCTGAAGTTCTGCGGCGGAGGCTGTCTGAAAGACAGGTTCGGCAGCGCAGATGACGGAGAACAAGGACTCTATTATCTGTGTGACGGACTGCGTCAGTACTATGACTATGCAGTTCCCCTGCTGAAACAGTCCATGGAGCTCTCTTCCCAGTCATATTCATCTGCCGAGATCATGCGTATCCTGTTTAAAAAATGAAGCTGTCATTCAGCTTCATTTTCTTCTTCAAGTTCTTTTTTTTCGTTCTTCATTTCCCAGGTAATGATTATCGACATTGCTGCACGAAGTGCGACCAGAACTGCCAGTCTGATGTAATCTTCCGGGCAGTCCGCCAGGACTGTTCCGAGAACTTCACCGCACATCAGGAACTCCAGAGACAGGGATATTCCTTTTCCTACGAACAGCGGCGACAATTTATCATGCTTCAACAGCATGATGATCCCTTTGACTGCGTGGTACAGCAGGATCAGCACTCCGGTAAATGCCAGCAGCAGTTCTCCGTATTCAACGATCAATTCAAGACCCTTTTCAAGTATTTCAAGCATGTTTGTTTTCTCCTGATCCGATGAATCAATTCTACCGCATAGAGCAGAAAACGCAAGATATCAGCTGCCCTCCTTCTTCAGCTGTTCCTGATACCTGTCGACAAGGTCCTTTCCGACAAGGACAGCTTCCTTGGTGCTGTCATAGGAGGCAGAAGAAGCGATCATACGGATCGTGCCGATCTCATCCGCAACGCTCATGACCTCCACATCCTTCTGGTTAATGGCAAGCACTGCCAGATAAGGCATGCCCGTACTTCTGGCATCACCGATCTCGATTCCCTGATGATCCTTCAAAGATATGATCCGTACATGTTCAAACAGACACTGCGACGCATGAGAAGAATCTCTGAAATCCACAGTCAGATACAGGTCCGCCCGCATGCCTGCTGTCAGAGAACCGGCTGATGCCAGATCTGTTTCCAGAGAATAAGCAGCCTGTCCGCGTTTCAGCTGAGCTGCCGGGTAATCCGGCAGACTGTCTTCTTCATACAGCATATTCACATAGAACGGTGAGCCAGCAGGGATCATTCCCTGGATCTCTGTATACTTTCCGAGAATATCTTCCTTCTGTGTATATGTACCGCCGGCCAGATATGCGGACGGGATCCTGATCACTGTCAGATCGGATTCCGTGATCCTTGTTCTTGGAGGGATATCATGTGAGGCAACATACGCAGGCACGAGATCCATACTGATCCTGCTGTAGACAACAGCTGCAAGTATGGTCAAAGCTCCCAAAGCCAGTCCGCAGATGACGGCGGCAGCGATCTTAATTGTTTTCCGGTCCATAAAAAACACCTTCCCTTGTAATATCCGCAGGAAAGGTGCTGATTCCATATCTGTTATGAAATTTTTTTGTAAAGCGCGTTGCCGATGGACTGTACCAGCTGTACAAATACGATCAGGATAATGCAGCAGGCTGTCAGATAATCAAGCCTGTACATCTGGTAGCCGTAGCGGATCGCGATATCTCCGAGTCCGCCTGCACCGATCGCGCCGCCCATTGCGGAGCAGCCGACCAGGTTGATGATCAGCAGGATGATGCCGTTCAGCATTCTCGGAATCGATTCCTTGATATAGACGCGGAAGAGGATCTGGGTATCGGAAGCCCCGAATGAACGGGCAGCCTCGATCACGCCCGGATCTGTTTCACGCAGCGCGTTCTCGAATATCCTGGCAATAAACGGAACAGCCGTGATGGTCAGAGGAACGATCGCAGCTGTTGTTCCGATCGCTTTGCCGACGATCGCGCGCGTTACCGGGATGACGATTACCATCAGGATAATGAACGGGAAGCTTCTGAATGTATTGACGATGAAGCTCAGCACTTCATAGACCGGCTTGTTGGGGCGCAGTCCGTCCGGTGCGGTCAGTGTCAGGATCAATGCCGGAATAAATCCGATGATCACCGCAAACAATGTCGACCAGAACACCATGTACAGTGTTTCAGTCGTGGCTTTCATGATAATATCCATCATATTATTCCAGTACCTCCCATACGACCTTTGCACGATCAAGGTAATCGCAGACTTTTTTCTGATCTTCCTGCTTGACATTGATGACAAGACTTCCGAATACATTGGAGCGGAAATCCTCAAGCTTTCCCCAGCAGATGCTGAAGTCGATGCCAAGGTTTCTCGCCATTCCCGTGATCACCGGCTCATCAGAACTTTCATCCGTAAAGAACATCTGGATATTGACGCCTTCCTTCGGAAGCAGATCACTGTTTTCCTGAAGGAAGCCTTTGATATCCTTGTTCGGTCTGACAAACAGATCTTCCGGTTTGCCCTCTGCCAGCACTCTTCCTTCTTTGATATAGGAAACGCGCTGACAGATCTGCTTCACGACTTCCATCTGGTGCGTCACCACAATGATCGTGATGCCCATCTCATCATTGATCTTCTGAAGCAGTGCCAGGATCTCTTTTGTAATGCCCGGGTCCAGTGCGGACGTTGCCTCATCGCAAAGCAGGATCTTCGGATCAAGCACAAGTGCTCTGGCAATGGCAACTCTCTGCATCTGTCCGCCTGAGAGTTCTCTCGGTCTTGCGTCTTTCTTGTCTTCCAGACCGACCAGTCTGAGCAGACCGAGTATTTTCTCCCTGGCTTCAGGCGTGTTTGTTTTCATTCCCCAGAACTTCATCGGGAGCGCGACATTGTCATAGACATTCAGTCTGCTCAGCAGATTGAAATTCTGGAAGATCATTCCCATGTTTTTCTGGAGCTGACGAAGCTGGTTCTTATCTTTGATGTTTACCTTGACGCCATCCACGATGATATCACCGGAGTCATAGGACTCCAGACCGTTGATGCATCTGAGCAGTGTAGACTTGCCGGCACCGCTCTGACCGATGATCCCGTAGATCTCATGGTCATTGATATGGATATTGATCCCCTGCAGTACCTTCAGGTCACCAAAACTTTTATTGACATTTACGATTTCTACCATGTTCAGCTCCTGTTATTCTTCATGAAGACAGCAGCACCGGCATATACCAGTGCTGCAGACATTGAATCTGTTGTAATATGTATGCTTATTTTGCAGCGTCAGCTCCAAGGAATGAAGTGATGACAGCTCCCTTGTATGTATCGTCGATGAACTTCTGAACCTTTTCAGACTGGATCGCCTTGCACAGTGCCTGGATCTTATCGGACTTTTCATTGCCTTCCTTTACAACGATCCAGTTTGTACGGCGTACTGTTGTATCAGCGTCAAATTCTTCGATGAACAGTGCAGGATGTGTTGCCGGCAGGTTTGCTTCAAGAGCGTAGTTGCCGTTGATGACTGCGCCGTCAACATCAGCCAGTGTTCTGGGCAGAGATGCTGCTTCGATCGGAGTGATCTTATAATTATGCGGGTTTGTATCAGCGTTGCCGTTGAAGTCTGTTTCTGTCAGTACTTCCGTACCCGGATCATTCAGCAGACCCTTAGCGACAAGCAGAGAGAGCGCACGTGATTCGTTGTCCTTGTCATTCGGTACAGCGATCTCAGCACCGTCAGCCAGATCAGACAGGCTTGTGATCTTTTCGGAATAGAGTCCCATCGGTTCAATATGAACACCGGCAACAGCAGTCAGATGAAGTCCTCTGTCCTGGTTTTCTCCGTTCATATATCCCAGTGTCTGGTAATAGTTGGCATCCAGTTCACCTTCTTCAACTGCCGTATTGGGCTGTACATAGTCATTGAATACAGTTACTTCCAGTACCCAGCCGTCATTTGCCAGAACTTCCTTCACGATATTGTTCAGAATTTCTGCATGCGGTACCGGTGTTGCGCCGATCGTAATGACTTTGTCTTCAGCAGAAGCGGCTGATGAAGATGAGGATGAAGATGCGGATCCGCCTGCGCATCCTGCAAGTGCTGCTGCGATGAATGCTGCGGCTAATGTTCTGATTGCTTTTTTCATTTGATTTCCCTCCTGGTTTTCTTTCCTTGAAAAGGTAATCCGATCAGCGCATTTCAACAAAAACTACGCCCCCGTCATAAGGGCGTAGTTATACGCGTTACCACCTTAGTTCAAAATGACCTCACGATCATCTCCTCTTCAAGTACGCTGAGCAGCTCAGAAATACTCTATTGCTGTAACGGGCACTCCCGGCAGATCCTACATGTCGGACCTGCAGCTCCAAGACCATGTTCACCTGATTTCCGCCTGTCCCTTTTCAGCTTCCGGGACTCTCTGGCATGGCTTCCGCCAGGCTACTCTTCTCTTCTTTGCTTATAAGACAAGTTTATTTCTTTTCAGTTCTTTGTCAACTGATTTTTATTGTCAGCCGTTCTGTCATCAGATCAGTTTGAGATAACGGAACGCATGATACAGTCCGTCATCATTGACGTCGGTTGTGATATAGTCAGCTGCAGCCTTGATCTCCGGACCGCCGTTGCCCATAGCGACATTGTATGCGCACAGCTCAAACATGGAAAGATCGATCTTAGCGTCTCCGAAAGAGATCGTATCTTTCTGGTCGGCATGCAGGTAATCAAGAAGCACTTCGATCGCATGTTTCTTGGTGATGCCTGTGGGCCCGAGATCGCCGAACAGCGCGAGTTCACCTTTGCCGCCCCAGGTGTTGGCGACCAGATGCGGGAATTCCGCTTTGGAGTCAAGATGATCCTGATAGCTGCTCAGGATAAAGCTGATCTTATTGACATCATTGCGGTAGAGATCTTCTCCCTGCAGATGAATGAAGCTGTTGATAAACCTGCTGGCTGACTGCTTTGCGGCACTCAGATCCGCGCCCTTTCCGGACGCGTACTTGACCATTGTCTCTGGTCCCTGCTCCAGCATATAGTCAT
>DMBB01000407.1 GCA_003446295.1 Erysipelotrichaceae bacterium | reverse complement strand
GTTCAGGCAAAAGTCAACGAGCTTCTGAAATAATCAAACCATGGGAAACCGCTTCGTGCGGTTTTTCTTTTGTTTCGGGCAGTTAAAAAGCAGACCATATCTGCTGTGGTCTGCCCTTTTTCTGCTGTCAGTATAATCTATGCGTCAGCACCCATCGTGATCGAACCGGATACCGGAACGCTCTTCGGAGTGCAGAGAATCACCTGATGTGCGACCTTTTCAATCAAACCGTCAAGCGAATAAACAACGCCGGTCAGAAAATCGATCATTCTCTGTGCATCATCGCGCTGCAGTTTGTGCAGATTTACGATCACTGCATGACCTGTTTTCAGCTGGTTGCCGATTGCTACACCTTCTTCGAAAGTAGACGGTTCGAATAATGAGAGATTTGCATTTTTATTTTCGTTCGCCATAAATGATTCCTCCTAAGTCCTACATAAATATTATATCGGACTTTCTTTTGACAGGTACATCAAGTCGATTGATATCAGTGTTATTTCAGCAGTTCATGCAGTTTTTTCAATGTATCGTCTGCATTTGTAAAGCGGATCGTTTTCATGCCCAGCTTTTCTGCCGGTTTCAGATATGCGGATTCATCATCGATCATGACACATTCTCCCGCTTCCAGACCATACCTGTCCAGCAGTGTCTGATACATCCGGATATCAGGTTTGCGCATATGTTCTTCGTGTGAGAAAACACCGCCGCTCAGAATCTGATATCCTTCGTATTTTTTGACGATCTGATGCAGCTCATCCGGTATATCTGCCAGCATATAGATGTCATAGCCCTGGTTTTTCAGCTGTGCAAGTCCCTGCCACATTTTGACATCCGGCTTCATATAGCTGCTCCAGTCATCCAGGAACGCTTTTTCCATCATCTTTGCGTATTTCGGATACAGCTGTTTCAATACATCAACGAATTCATGGACATCCTGGTACAGTCCTTTATTGTATTTGTCCCATTCCTCAGATCCGGCCATGACTGTCGCGATCGCCTTGATCTCAAATGGATTCGGTTTGTATCTTTTCAGCAGTTCCATCACTTTTACATTGATGGTGACGCCGCCTGCATCCGTAATAATATGTTTGATCATTCTCTTATTCCTCCAGTCCGAAGTATACTGCAAACAGGTCTCCTTCCGTATCATCGCTGTACTGTTCCAGATATGAGAAGATATAGGAATTGCTGTCTGCGGGTACCTGATAAACAATATCACCTGTTATGCTTTCATTTTTCTGCAATTGATATTCCGTTTTCAGCAGATCATCCCCGCTTAATGCACTGACTGCATAGGTCAGCGGTACATCCCATTCATCTTCCCCTTCACCCCAGGTGATCTGAAAGTCTGTGTCATACATATTCAGTTCCTGATCCAGGGTGTTGTGCAGTGTGATATTCACTGCCAGAACGGCATATCCTTCAGCAGGCTCATAGCCTTCATAGGCTTCCAGCAGCTCTGCAGAATTGACCTGGAAATCAAAGAATGCTGTACGCATCATCTGCCCGATGACACCTTCCGCAATTCCGTTTTCCGGCAGTGCCGGCTGTGCTGTCATTTCCGGTGTGCTTGTCGCAATTACAGCATTGTCCGGCTGTGCCTGACACCCTGTCGTGCAGAGCATCAGAACTGCCGTGCATATGATTCTGTTCAGTTTCATAGATCTTCCTCTTCCGTTTCCGTTAAAACGGTATTCAGACGCATGATGAACCAGCCTGCCCCGCTTACCAGCAGCAGGATATGCCTCAGCAGTGCGCCGTTCATCAGAAACAGTATGCTGCTGAAGATCACTGCTGCCATGAGGCTGATCCTGCCTGTTCCCTTCCATATCATCCATATGCATGCCCCGTCCAGTCCGATCAGGCACAGCAGTGTTCCCAGCATCCACCAGATAAAAATATGTGCCGAAGCAAAGCCGAACTCAAGATGCGTGATCGTCAGCGGTACAAACATCAGGATCAATGACAGCACAAGCATGATCATTTCGGTCCTGCTGCAGGAAGGGATCTCATCTTTCCTGAGATAATGAACAGCTGTAAGACTTGCCAGTACGATCAGTGAAGCGATCAGGTTGCAGGTATTGATCATGTTCCAGGTCATAATAACCTCAGCGGGACCCAGTTCAGGTAATCACCTGATACCAGGTCATATTCAATGCCTCGTACATTTCCCATCAGACTGTCATGAAAGTGTTCTTCTCCATGGCAGTGTGCATAAATGACGCGGCGTATCTTCTCTTTTTCCAGGCAGTCTGTAAACATGCTGCTTTCCTTCCCCGGGTCTGTCGGTGGATAGTGCAGAAATACGATGATATCTTCAAATCCTGCGTTTTTTGCTTTTCTGATGCCGTCCTGAAGACGCATCAGTTCCCTGTCCTTCAGCTGGAAGACACGTTCCGGTGGATCATTTCCTTCATCAGCGTATCCTTTCGTTGCGACAAGCGCGGTATTTTCATACACGGCATATCCGCCCTGAAGGAATTCCAGTTTTCCCTTGTACAGTTTATTCAGTTTGGCTGTATGCCTGGAATCCCAGAACAGATCATGATTGCCTCTGGTCAGGATCTTTCTGCCGGGAAGCTGGGCAATGAACTGCAGATCTGCTTCGCATTCTTTCAGGTTTCTGCCCCATGAATGGTCGCCTAACAAGACAAGCGTGTCTTCCGGTCTGATCATTGATGGAAAAATATCCCTGACCTTCTGTTCATGGTTTACCCAGTTTCCGCCCCAGATATCCATGCTTTTGTCCGTGCTGAAAGACAGGTGCAGATCCCCGATCGCAAATAATGCCATATCAGGATCCGCTCTCCTGAGCCAGACGGTCTTTGGTGCCTTTTTCGATCAGGTTCAGCCGGTCTTTCAGACGTTTCTTCATGACCATGGTAGAAAACCAGTCCGGTTTCTTGTTGGTCATGATCGTCTGCGACAGAACAACGTGGCATGAGTTTTCGTCTTTCTTTTCCAGTCTGAAGCGCATCTGGATGTTCTTCGTACCGCGCGAAACTTTGATTGCATATTCCCTTCCGGGCAGCAGGCGCTTGTATGTGACGATTTCCTCTCCGTGTTTCTCTGTATCGCGTCTGTAGTGGTATCCTTCTTTGATATCTTTCACATTGATCTCATAGCCGACAGCTTCTTCTGCTTCCTGCGCAGATGAGATCAGCAGTGTGTCATAGAAATCTTCTGCACTGACCTTGCAGTCTTTTTCAACGATCGTTTCCTGCATAATTACTTCTCCAGCATCTTATAGGCTTTCAGCCTGTCTTCCATTCGTTTGATCATTTCTTCTCTGAGATCCTGCGGTTCCAGGATCTCCATCGCATCCATATACTGCTGTCCCAGGAACAGGATGCCGTCTCTGTTTGCCTGTATGCGTATGACTACATGGTCATCATCCTGAGGTGATGTGCTCAGTTCCAGTCCGAACAGGTCGATCATCTGATCCAGTATAGAAATATGGCATCTCAGCACAGCACTGATGTTCTGTCCCGCAAACATGAAGAGTTTGCTTCTGGCATACTCATACGGATCGGACGCTTTCGGGAGACTTCTGACGCTTTGTTCCGCAAT
Organism: Erysipelotrichaceae bacterium; assembly: GCA_003446295.1. Next base: position 2,279 of record DMBB01000407.1, on the reverse strand, counting down.
ATGCACGTTCTTCATGCGTTCGATCCTGTAATGACCGTATCCCTGGTGATGGTCGCTTGTAGCGATCATGTATGCCCTGGTATCGGCATATACGATGTATCTTGGTTCTACGGTATAGGCATTGGGTCTGCGTTTGACCAGATTCTTTTCCGCAGTATATTTCATGTAGTCGAACCTGATTGCTTTTCTTTTCTTGATCGCTTCCGAGATCAGTTCAATGTTCAGGAACAGTTCCTGATTCTGTGTTTTGCGCGGATTGGGCATGTAGACAGTGTCATTGAACTCTTTTGCCTGATAGCTGCTCTGTGTATCAAGGAGCTTGCTGATGAGGTCTTTGCTCTGGCGGTAAGGAATAAAGTTCGATGCATGGATCGCATTGCACAGATACAATACCTCAGCAGGTTCGAACTGTCTGGTCATCAGGTAATATCCCTTTCCGTTCTGTTCGTATCTGGATATTTCCATCCCCATATCTTCCAGCATGTCGATATTGTTGTAGATCGTTCTTCGTTCAAGCTTCAGTCCGTATATGGTTTCCAGTTTCTGGAGAATGTCGCGGATGGTAAGAATATGCTCTTCATCGGAATACTTTCTCAGAATCTCCATCACGGCAATGATGCTTGTTTTCTTATCTGCCATGTTGCTCACCTGCCTTAATGTGAGTATAACACGGTGTACATTTTTCCGCACATTGCACTGCTTAAGATGTACTCAAACAGAAGGAGCAGTCAATATGGAACAGAAAACATATTTTACGATCACAAGTACAAATTATTTCCTTGGCATGGAGGTTTTCCGCCCCGGGCAGAAGCTGAAGCTCATGAAGGATCTCAGAAACGAGTATGATGATGAAGCGATCGGAGTATATTCCGATACGGATGTCAAATACGGTTATGTTGCCAATTCTGTCACCACGGTTGCCAGAGGTACGCATTCAGCCGGTTATCTGTACCGTTTGTTTGATTTTGAAGCTGAATGCACGGTGCTCTTTATACTGCCCAGCGGCATTATCGCTAGTCTCGACATTCCGCAGGCTTCAGAATAAAATAGGCTCATGGATAACGAGGCAGAGCGTGTTTATAAACTGATCGGAATCATTTTTACCGGCGTGGCTGCGCTGCTTATTTCTATTGCTGCAGTTGTCAGTTTTTTATCCTTTTCCTTTATACCGCTGGCTGCGCTGCTGGTGACAGCAGTTCCGTTTCTGGGTGTTGGAGCAGGTTTTCTGATGCATGTCCGGGAAAAGAGGAATATGGAAAATGATGTCATTGAAATGGGCTGTACTATAGAGGCAGTGATCACGGAGATCTGTCCTGATTACAGCATCACGGTCAATGGCAGGCATCCGTGGATGCTCAGATGCAGTTATGATGATCCTGCCACAAACCGTGTATATGAATTTACAACACACACGGAAGGCTATCATCCCTCTCCTCGTCTGATCGGCGGAACGGTTACGGTATTCGTTGATCCTTATGACTACACAAGATATGCCGTTGACCTTGATACATGCCAGCTTCCGGAAGAAGATCTTCAGGATCTGCTGACGGGCAATTCTGAACTGCATGAACAGAGAAGATTAAAATGACTCCGGATGCCATTCATTCAGCACTCGGAGTCATTGTTTTCTTCTTCATCAAGTTCTTTCAGAAGTTTTTCTTCTTCCTTTGTCAGTACATGTTTTGCGAACAGATCGGGACGGCGTTCACGTGTCAGTTTCAGTGACTGCTTTAAACGCCATTTCCGGATATTTTCATGATGTCCCGAGAGAAGGATCTCAGGGACTTTCTCTCCTTTATAATCTGCCGGCTTTGTATACTGGGGATATTCCAGCAGTCCGTTTTCGTGCGATTCTTCATCGGTGCTTTCATCTCTGATCGCACCTTTGAGCAGTCTGACAACAGAATCGGAGATGACCATGGATGCCAGTTCTCCGCCTGTCAGCACATAGTCGCCGATCGAGATCAGTTCATCCATATGATGATTGATCCGTTCATCCAGTCCTTCATAATGCCCGCACAGCAGGATCAGATGGTCTTTTTCTGAATATTCATGCGCCTTGGCCTGTGTATATACCTGTCCGGCAGGACTCATCAGAACGCTCCAGCTGTTTTCTGTTCTGACAGCTTCAAGGGCGTCCAGAACAGGCTGGCATTTCATGACCATGCCGGCTCCGCCTCCGAACGGTGAATCATCTACATGCCGGTAGCTTCCGGGTGCATATTCCCTGATATCAACGATCTCGAATTCAACTAGCCCCTTCTGGATCGATCTGCTGA
>DMBB01000262.1:1842-6059 GCA_003446295.1 Erysipelotrichaceae bacterium | reverse complement strand
CTGAAACAGGATGCAGAATACCGTCATTGCAAAAATGTGATCCCAGTTCAGACAGAACCGGACGTGCATATGCCCTTTGATGATCATTCTGCCGATGCAGTGCTGATCTATGATCTGATCCATGAAACAGAACTCAGACAGCCGTTCCTGCAGGAAGCACACCGGGTGCTGAAACAGGGAGGGATCCTGTCAATACTCCCGTTCCATATGACAGAACAGGAGATCCTCGATATGCTGGAGGAAGTCAGAAACAGCGGATTTGAGGCATACAATGATGTGGAAGGCGGCATCCATTTCGTATTGGACAAGGCTGCCAGCAGCCGGCGGGAGGATATATCCCTGCTGGAGCACGGAATCATTCATAATTTCCGGTCAGTAAAGGTACAATGAAAAAGAGGCGGGAATGACATGAGAAAGTATGCTTATCTGAAAAAACCCCTGAAATATGATACGGACACAGTTGTTTATAAGATCATGCTGTATGTGACGGAAGAAGGCGTGTATCTTTACGAATACAGCAGTCCTGATGCAGTACTGTGTTCATCTGACCGTTTCTATGAAACATTGGATGATCTGTATGATGACTGGAATGAACTGATCGATGAACGAGGGTGGATCAAGATCAATGATCCTCTGCCTTACTGCCAGCATGATGCATTCCTTCCAATCCGTATCAAAGGACGTGCTGCTGGCAAACCTGAATGGGGCAACTACGAAATACTGGAGAACGGAAACTGGGTAGAATACATTCCTGAGTGATACATGGGGATATTCATTTCCCGGGTAATCTTTACGGCACAGCGAATAAAGCTGTGCTTTTTTGCAATCATGAAAAACGCTCTGTTCATCAGAACAAAGCGCTGAATGCTCAGGATCAGTTTTGCGGTTCCTTGTTTTTGAGGATGATTTCTGTATGGAACATCCCGTTTTCAGACTTCCAGGTATATCGGCCGTCATACTGTTCGGCAAGCCCGGCCAGGATCGTCATGCCGATACCGCGTTCCAGCTCCGGTATACGGCGCTTCTTCTCCCGGACTGGTCCGGAAATGGTGTTGGAACAGGAAATGGAGAGATATGGAACATCGTATTGTGTTTCCAGAATGATCTTTGCGTTGTCCGTATTTCGGCATGCTTCGATGGCGTTGTCCAGGATATTGCCGTAAATGCAGATCAGGTCGGGATTGGAAATACAGAGCTCAGCAGGCAGATGAAGATCTGTCTCAAACACGATCCCTTCGGAAATAATATCTTCCCGTTTCTTTTCCAGATAACTGGCTATCACGGTATTCCTGCAGTCAGCGAAAGGAACAGCTGTTTTATCCTGTTCGCTCAGCCTGTGGATATAGTCTTTTGCGTCCTGGAAATCACCTCTGTCCAGAAGACCCTCCATTGCATAGATGTGGTTGTCGATATCATGGCGCATCTTTCTGATGTCCGCATAAGTGGATGCCAGATGATGGTAGTAGTTTCCCTGAGAATGGATCTGGTCTTCGAGCATTTCACTTCTGATGCGAAGTTCGGTATTGTTTGCGGTCATGCGTATGGTATACAGCAATGCGGCGTCTGCCAGCAGATCGATCACTACCATAACAATTGCCTTGCGTGTGTCGTAATTGCCATATGCGGCATATTGATTGAACCATACGAACAAAGCGTATACCTGGCTAGCAGGGAACAGAATGAACATAAACCACTGTTTTTCAATGACCAGTCCCTGATACCGTCTCTTGTATGCGATCAGCACTGCAGTAAACGCAGAAATGACAGTCAGATTGATGAGTATGTACATTGAGTAGACAGGTACGGCATACAGCTCAAACAGTTTTCCGGACATTGCCATTTCATACGGGACAAATAAAGAAAGTATTACTTCAGAGATGACCATCGTCATGAACAGCAGAACAGCTGTGATCAGTTTAAACAATGGTTTGTCTGTATGAAAGAACTGTATGAGGATGACTGGTACAGCCAGTCCGACAAAAAAGCGGAGCGCGGAGAACAGTGCAAATACATGCTCGAACAGATACCAGAAGGCAAACTGAATGATCACTTCTGCGATCACGGTCAGTACCTTCGGATATTTGCTGCCCAGGATCAGATTGGCAGAGATCATCCAGAATACAGCGATCAGCAGGTTGGAAACAGTATATTCAATTCCGCTGTGCATAATCGTTTCCCTCCTTGTATTCCATGATAAATGAAATGCATGCATTTTGTCAGATATCTGCTTTTCGTATGGATCCATGCCCGTATAAAAGAGACCTGCACAGCTGTGTACAGGTCTCGCGCTGATAACATCAGAAGTACAGTAAGACTTACTGAAGCGGTGTTTTGGTGATCTTGAAGGTGATCTTCTTTGTGCCCCAGTATTCGCCCTTGCCGCGGATCGTCATGGATGCCGTGCCGATCAGCCAGTTGTTGCGGATATCGATGATCTCGTAATCATCTTCCGTCAGAACAGTCTTTCCGAGGGTAACGGTGACCGGCGGAACGATATTCCAGTCATTGCCGAGCCAGACAGCTTTACCGTCATTGACCTTGACCTTGGCTGAAGCGATCTTCTTTGCCTTGGAGACCATACGGTAGTTAATATGGATCATTGAATCGCGTTCATCTTCATAGGTGAAGATATAGTTCGGATTCAGCATCTCAACTCTCGCACCGACATGGATGACGGCACCGAGCGGTACATCTGCGCCGTCAGGGATCGGTTCATCCTTGGAATGACGAATCACGCCGTCTTCATCGAACCAGTCTTCTCCATACCAGTACTGTGTTTCAAGCACTTTGTAATCTTTTCCGTTCTTCAGTGCTTTGCCGTTGTCGTAGATAACAGGAACTGATTTGAAGTAATTTGCTTTGCCTTTTGCGTTGTATACCACATCAGCTGCTGCTGCAGTCAGCGGGCATCTCCATTCATAGAGCTGTCCGACATCAGCAGGAACGACCGTAAATGTCACAGCGTTCTGCAGCTTGCCTTTGTAGAAGCCTTTTCCGGTGATCGTTGCGGAAGCCTGTGCACCGACTGTTTTGTTGTTTGTGTAGGTGACAGTATAGTCTTTGCCTTCCGTAAGCTCATGTTCAGGATTCCATGGCATCTCAACGATGACCCGGAGCTCCGGCTTTGCGCCGCTGGAAGAGTACTGGACTTTATTATCTTCGGCATCACGTAAGGAGACATGCAGTTTCCCTGCGTTATTCAGTGAAGCCAGATCAGCGGAAACGATCTTGATCGTCTGTGTGATCTGTCCGGTATAGCCACGTTCAGGTCTTCCGGCAAATGTGATCTTGAAGGACCCGAGCCTGCCGTTGTAGTTGTCGACGAAGATCTCGTAGTCATCCGGGTCGATCACGTTTCCGCTCTTATCTTTCAGCTGGATGGATGATGCGTTTCCATCAACGGAAAGCTTGCTGAGATCAGGTTCCCATTTCCAATTTCCTTCATCGTCCATGTATTCATTGAACAGCTGGAAATAATTGTGCTCGTTCAGCTCAACACTGGTCTTCATGCCGGAAATGGATGCTGTTTTGGAAGAGATGTTCAAGATCGGAGCGATCGTGAAGGTGATCGCTTTGGATCCGCAGACCCGGAAGTTCTCGGACACCATATCTTCTTCCTGACCGAACAGCTCCAGTGTATTCTTGCCTGCTCTCAGATCATCCGGGACCATGATCACGTAATCGCCATCCTGAGCCGGAGTCTCATCATAGCCGAATATTGCGGGCGTCAGGACCTGTTTGCCGATCTTGACCTGGATCGTTCCTTCTTTGAACAGTCGGATGATCTCATAAGGATCATATCCTCCATGGTATTCAAGCTTCAGATTGTTCAGAAGCTTCGCATTCGTCAGCGATGCTTTGTTCAGACTAAGGTATGGCCTTGTACCATCATCGAAGAACACCTGGATCATCGGCATTCCCATGCAGTATTCCTGGAACACTTCACTTTCCGAGTCCATTTCGAAACCGGCGATCTTCTGACTTGTTTCTTTCGGAACGAGGACAGCACGGTAGTTTCCGTTATGGTCTGCCGGGATCTGGCTGACCGGGTCTCCGTAATGTTCCCAATACCCCGGATGCGAATCGTCCGTACCGTTCATCGGATAATAGAGGATCGTGTAATCGGTACCTGCTTTCAGGGCTGCCTTTTTGCCGCTGCGGGAGATGAGTGCAGCAGTGATCTTCGGAACAACGGATTTTGTTGAAGCTGTTGTTAT
>DMBB01000262.1:0-1724 GCA_003446295.1 Erysipelotrichaceae bacterium | reverse complement strand
GCATCTTGCCGATAGAGAATGTCTGTTTGTATGACTTTGTATATTCCCCAAGTCCTGTGATCGTAACAGTCGGAGCCTTCTTTGCCGCAGCGAGGGCAGGATTGATGTTGTTTGCATAGGTGACTTTGTAATCCATTCCTTCGCCGAGCTGATGCGTTCCGTACCAGACACGGATGTTATCGAATATGATCTTATCTCCTGTATAAGGAACTTCTTCCGGAATACCGAAGACATGGAGCGTGTTCTTCAGATCAGCCAGCGTCAGACCGTTGTCAATAATGTACTGTCTGTATTCTTCATCCCAGATCTCATCTTCAAATGAGTTGTTGCGGACACGGAGTTTTGCGATCAGCAGATCTGAATCCTGCCAGCCTTCCTTGCGTGCGCATGCTGCAAGCCACATCGTGCTGTTTCCGAAATAAGGGGACATCACCTTGAACTGGCTGTGATATTTCTGTGTTTCTTCGGAAGCCAGCAGCTCTTCTGCTGTATGCGGCAGGTCAGCCGGTTCTGTTTCGTCTTCCGTGTACCAGACACGATAGAAGATATCGGGTGAATCGGTATTGTTGACCTGGATATTAACATCTTCATTGTTCTGCCATTGCCGTTCATTGTATTCAATGTTTTTCCATTCATCCCATTCAAGCTTCTGCTGCCCCCGGACTTCGACATGAGTGTATCCTTCCGTACGCCATCCGGTGGAGTCAAGATCAACACGGAAATGGATCTGTGCATTGCCTTCCCTGACAGGAGTCAGCTTATATGTGAACTGTGTCTTTCCGGTATTTTCAGAAGTCTTTTCGACTGTGAACGGCCAGTCTTCCGGATCAAGCGGGAAGTTATCATCTTCCTCTTCACCTGTGTTCCAAACCTCAATGACCGGTTCATGTCCGACAGCATTGCCTTTCAGCGTGACAGTGACTTCACCGCTTCCCTGTGCTGTGCTTCCATGCAAATAAGTCAGTGGGATCCATTCTTTGTCCGTGCTTACCAGGCGTGTCACATATACAGTGACTGTTGTCTTGACTTTGCCTTCGGAGAATGTCAGAACTGCAATTCCTTCTTTATCAAATGTTTCATAGAAATACATCGCTTCGTTGGATTCATTGCGCTCAATACTGATGATCGAAGGATCGGAGCTGCTGTACGAAATACGCGCAGGATCGACTGTTTCAGGCGTCAGTCCGATCCAGATCACACCGCGGTTATGAGGCTCGACGTACAGGGGACTTTCTGCTGTGATCTTCTGCAGTTTGACATCTTCACATACCTGGATCATCAGACAGGGGATCGTCAGGTCTTTTCTCATATCATTGGGGTCTTTGCTGGTGATGACGATGTCCGTCCTGCCTGCAGACAGAGGTCTGACAATGTATTCTGTCCTGCCTGCTTCATCGATATTGTCTGTTTTCTCCAATGCCGCAACAGATTCATCTGCGATATGGAATTCATATTCCATGTCCCAGTCCCTGACCGGTCCGTCCGGCGCAAGCCAGATACTCTGCGGCTCAGCATTGACATCCGCAAACTTCAGAGGACCGCGGTCGGAATCATACCATCTCACGATATGCAGGAAGACATTGCATCTTGCGATCTCTTCATCGTTGACCATCAGGATCCCGCGGACATTCAGGTCACCAGCGTCGGCTGTGTAAAGCACGGGTTTTCCATCTTTGATATCGATCGCGGCCATGCCGGGATCATCTGATTCCCAGATAATGTCG
>DMBB01000106.1:12607-13184 GCA_003446295.1 Erysipelotrichaceae bacterium | reverse complement strand
ACATGAACACAGGATTCAACAGCTTTGAAATGCCCAAGAAGCCGGATGTTTATTATGCAGGCATGCTGCAGTATGACGGAGACCTCAAGCTCCCGAACCACTTCCTGGTTGAACCGCCGCACATTGAGCATACATTAAGCGAATTCCTTGTAAATAAGGGCGTTGTATCCTACGCATGCTCAGAGACACAGAAGTACGGTCATGTTACATATTTCTGGAACGGCAACCGTTCCGAGAAGTTCTCCGATGAACTGGAAACATGGGTAGAAGTGCCTTCCGATATTATCCCGTTCGATCTGAAGCCCTGGATGAAGGCTACAGAAGTTACTGACCTTATGGTAGAAGCAATCGAATCCGGCAAGTATCAGTTCCTGAGATGCAACTATCCGAACGGCGACATGGTCGGCCATACAGGCAACTATGAAGCTACGCTGATCGGTGTTGAATCCGTTGACCTGCAGCTCAGAAGAGTCATGGACGCATGCAAAAAGATGGATTACACGCTGATCGTAACCGCTGACCACGGCAACTCCGATGAGATGTATGACAAGGGCAAGAATCCTGACGGATCACCGAA
>DMBB01000106.1:11959-12483 GCA_003446295.1 Erysipelotrichaceae bacterium | reverse complement strand
ACAGAAGTCAAAGAAGGCGACTTCGGTCTTGCAAACGTTGCGGCTACAGTCGTTAAGCTCCTGGGCTATGAAGCACCTGAGCAGTGGCTGGAAGCAATCATCAAATAACTCTGAAACGGTTCTGAACCACATATCCGATATCCCCGGTCTGACAGAAAATGAAAAGACCGGGGTTTTCTTTCGGAAACAGGATGTTCTTTGCGTGCTGTACATGCTCGTTTCTTTTCAATCTGCAGGCATGTTGGTGTATGATGTAGGCATTCTATGCCGGAGGGGGATATGAAAAAAGAAAAACTGCTGCTGTTCTTTATCACCGCATTCTGTTTCAACATGGCCGCGAGCTTTGTTCATCCCGTAACTCCGACGCTGATCGTAGAGCGTCAGCTGGACAGTTCCATGTTCGGTGTCGCCCTGGCTGCTATGATGACGATGAATTTCCTGTTTTCTCCGTTCTGGGGAAGACTGTGCGCATATGTTCCTACAAAACTGATCATGCTGGTCTGTTCGATCGGATATGCTGTCGG
>DMBB01000106.1:0-11822 GCA_003446295.1 Erysipelotrichaceae bacterium | reverse complement strand
GTGTTCACGGCAATGGCCAACTATGTAGTCAATCTGTCACGCGGAGACGCACAGGTCAGAGGACAGAATCTTGTCATACTGACAACACTGCAGAATGTCGGAAGCGCATGCGGGTATTTTGTCGGCGGTATGCTCGGTCTGCTTTCAGTCCGTACGGCATTTATGGCACAGGTCGTTGTCCTGGTCGCTTCGGGTATTGCATATTATCTGCTTTGTGCTGATGATACGGATGCCAAGGTCAAACCGGACAGGAAGCTGTCACTGCGTGATGCCAACCCGTTTGCGGCCTTTCTGAGCGCACGCAGATTCATGACGCCGCTGCTGGCAATGGTATTCATGATCGTTGCGATCTCTGCGATCGGTCAGAATTCTTATGAACAGTGCTTCAATTACTACATCAAGGACCAGTACGGGATGTCTTCGGCATACAACGGAATGTTCAAGGCAGGGATCGCCATTCTGACGATCTTCCTGAATTCGACTGTCAGTATGTATCTGCAGAGAAATACAGACATCAACAAGACATTCCTCTATATTCTGGCTGTATGCACGGCCCTGATCTGTTCCGTACTGATCTTCCGCGGACAGATCGTATTCATTGCGGTATATATCATTTATTCCAGTGTCATGGTGCTCCGTCTCCCGCTGCTGCAGGGGATGGCTGCGGCCCAGGCTTCTCCGGAAACGAGCAATGCCGTTATGGGCTTCTACCAGTCCATGAATTCACTGGGCGGGATCTTCGGCGCATTGTTTGCAGGACTGATCTACAGCAAAAACCCGATGTATCCGTTTATTCTTGCGTTCATCGCATTCCTTGCGGCAACCCTGATCGGACTGATCTACAGAAGGATGTATCGTTCTGCACAGCAGTCATAATACATACAAACAAGCTGCATATGGCACGGGCCGCTGCAGAAATGTACGGTCTATGTACAGATCATTTCAGAAATGACATGGCCGGACACGTAATACAATGAAATTGCGAACAGTATATTTTCCGGAGGTATGACATGAAAAACAAGAAAAATATCTGGCTGCTGGCTTCAGTGCTGCTTTTGCCTGGTGGACTGCAGGCATTCCGTATGATCTGATTCACGGTATCAGCAACTTCCTGATTGCCTGGTTCTTATTCGATCCTTTGATGAATATGTTTGAAAAGCTTCATCTGACTGTATGAATGGAGAGATCATCTTACCAGGTGTTCACAGAAAATACGATGAAAAACCCGCGGAATACATATTGATACGATCCGCGGGTTATTTTAATTGTGCTTAATGTATAAGGCTGACTGACGGTCCTGAACGTGTGATCGCCGGTGTGAAGGATTCCGGTGTTCGCACGGTACGCCGACAAAGCATCTGCCGCATCCGCCTCTGCCGAATTTTTCCTTCAGGCAGGCTCCGAATTCAGAGCATTTTTTCAGATTGCGCAGTCCGTTGGTATCAATTGCATGGGCCGGACAACTCTCCTAAACGGGTGCAGTATCAAAACCGCATGAAATGATCAAAGCTTCGTGAGCTGAAAAAATGTCAATAACCTATTGACAGAATCGTAAGCGCTATCATAAACTAAAGCTGTAAACGTTAACGGGAATGATAACGGGAATGTTTACGATACCGTTTATGAAAGAAGGAGATCATGGCAACAATCAAGGACATTGCTAAATTGTCCGGCTACAGCATTGGAACGGTATCCCGCGTCATTAATCATCATCCGGATGTCAGTGCATCAGCACGGCAAAAGATCGAACAGGTGATCAAGGAACTGAATTTCCAGCCGAATTCAAACGCGAAGCTGCTGAAACAGTCCAAAACATCTGCGGTCACAGTACTTGTTAAAGGAACCAAAAACGTATTCTTTGAATCGATACTGGAGGACATGCAGCAGGTATTCAAGGATAACGGTGAAGAGGTCAGTGTGCTGTTTCTGGATGAGAAATCCAATGAGGTCGAGGCTGCCGCACAGGTGTGTGCTGAGAGAAAACCGAAAGGTCTGATCTTTCTTGGAGGAAATCTCAAATACTTCCGGGAAGGGTTTTCTGCGATCAAAGTGCCATGTGTTCTGACATCACTCAGCGGTGAAGAGCTTGGATTCGATAATCTGTCAAGCTTCACAACAGATGATAAGGAAGGCGCAAAAGATGCGATCGGCTATCTGGTGAAATACGGACACAGGCATATCGGCGTGATTGGAGGTTCTCTGGACAGGGAACAGGGACAGATCAGTGATTACAGACTGAGCGGTGCCATGGAAGTGATCAGCAGGGAAGGGCTGGACTTCACGCTTGAGAAGAACTATGAGCCTTGTATGTTTTCCATGGAAGGCGGTTATGAAGCAGCACAGAAACTGATCCGCAGGAATAAAGAGATCACCGCGATCTTCGCTCTTGGCGACATGATCGCCCTTGGCGCAGTACGCGGCATCACGGACCTTGGCAAAAAGATACCTGACGATATTTCGATCATCGGTTATGACGGGATCGGATATACACAGTTCTCGATTCCGAGGATCGCAACGATCCGTCAGGACAGCAGGGAACTGGCAGTGAGGAGTGTTGAAGATCTGCTCTGGAGGATCAGTTATCAGCGCGGTCCCAGACATGAACGGATCAGGCACAGAGTCATTGCGGGAGAAAGCGTCAGAAAGCTGCAGAATGATTAAGGAGAAATAACGATATGGCTGAACTGGAATTAAGACACATTCAGAAGATCTATCCGCTTTCGGAACCTGCCGGCAAAAAGAAAAAGGGTGAAGAACCCGCCCATAGGACGCATAACCTCAAGATCACTGATGAAGGTGTGGTTGCTGTAGATGATTTCAACCTGAAGGTCAAGGATAAAGAGTTCATCGTGCTGGTCGGACCGTCAGGCTGCGGAAAGTCAACAACACTGAGAATGGTGGCAGGACTTGAAGACATCACCCGCGGTGAACTGTACATAGACGGCAAGCTGATGAACATGGTGGATGCGAAGGACCGCGATATCGCAATGGTTTTCCAGAATTACGCGCTGTACCCGCATATGTCCGTCAGACAGAATATGGAATTCCCGCTGGAGCTGAGAAATGTGCCGAAGCAGGAACGCATCCGCAGGGTCAATGAAGCTGCGGAGATCCTCGGTATCACCGAGTATCTTGACAGGAAGCCCAAAGCACTGTCCGGCGGCCAAAGACAAAGAGTCGCGATCGGGCGTGCGATCGTCCGTGAACCGAAGCTGCTTCTGATGGATGAGCCGCTGTCCAACCTTGATGCGAAGCTGAGAAACCAGATGAGAGCTGAAATCATCAAGCTCCGTCAGAGGATCAATACGACATTTATGTATGTCACGCATGATCAGACAGAAGCGATGACGCTCGGTGACAGAATCGTCATCATGAAGGATGGAGAGATCCAGCAGATCGGAACACCTCAGGAAGTATTCGATCATCCGAAGAACCAGTTTGTGGCAGGATTCATCGGAGTTCCTCAGATGAACTTCTATGACGGACGCCTGGTCAAAAATGACAAAGGTGAATATGCCGTCAGGATCGAAGATGCCGAGGTTGCACTGTCTGCCGTCAAGCAGGAAAACCTGAAAGCCCGCAGCACACCCGAACAGGATATCGTGATCGGTGTCAGACCGGAACACATCACACTGCAGGAGACACCCGGAGCCATGATCGAAGGCACGGTGGATGTCAGTGAGATGATGGGCAGCTCCGTCCACCTGCATGTCAATGCATGCGGAAAGGACAGCATCATTATCGTACCGACCCTGGAACTCGGAAATCAGTCACTGGATATGAATTCCGAGATACGGTTCACATTCAGCGGAAACGTTGTACATGTATTTGATTTAAACGGAAATAATCTGGAGTTCATTGAAGAATGAAGGATTAGATAAAAATTGCTTAGTTTAGGAGGAAAGATATGGCAAGCAAGAAATTCTTTATGGCAGGCTTATCAGCTCTGCTCTCCCTCAGCATGCTGGCTGGGTGCTCAGGCGGCGGTTCATCTTCCGGCGGATCAGGAAGTTCTGACAAACCGGCAGAACCGGCAGAACCGGCAGCTTCAAGCGAAGTTATCACGCTGACAGTATGGACACCGTCCGAAGATCAGTCAGAAGAAAACGGCAACTGGCTGAAAAAAGAACTCGATGCATTCAAAGCAGCTCATCCGGAATGGAACCTTGAATTCAAAACAGGCGTAAGTTCTGAAGGCGATGCTCTGAAGAACATTCAGACAGACCCTGAAAAAGCAGCTGATGTATTCATGTTTGCAAACGACCAGATCCCTGATCTGCTCGCTGCAAACGCTCTGGCAAGACTGGGCGGCGCTACTCTGGAACAGGTCCAGAAACAGTGCTCACAGACAACTCTGAACACAGTTTCCTATAATGGCGGCGTTTATGGCGTGCCGTTCACAGGAAATACATGGTTTATGTACTATGACAAGCGCGTCTTCTCCGAAGATGATGTCAAGAACCTCGATACAATGCTTGAAAAGGGCAAAGTCGGATTCCCGCTGTCCAATTCCTGGTATATCGCTTCCTTCTATGTAGCTAACGGATGCACACTGTTCGGCGAAAACGGTGATGATGCGGATGCCGGTATCGATTTCTCCGGTGACAAAGCTGTCGCTGTTACAAACTATCTGGTCGATCTGGCTGCCAACCCGAACTTCGTTGACGCAAACGGCCTGACACCTAGCACACTGAAAGACGGAACGATCAACTGCCTGTTCTCCGGCACATGGGATTACAACGCTGTCGTTGAAGCACTGGGCGAAGAGAATGTCGGTATCTGCGCAGCTCCTACCTATACACTGAACGGTGAAGAAAAGCAGCTCAAGGCATTTGCAGGTTCCAAGGCGATCGGCGTTAATACAAACTCCAAGAATCCGGAAGTTGCGGTTGCACTGGCAGCCTTCCTGGGAAGCACACAGGCACAGCAGGATCATTATGATCTGAGAAACATCATCCCGACAGATGAAAGCCTGAAGGTCGATGATGCACTGGCAGCTGCACAGATGGATGCTATGAGCTTCGCTTCCATCGTCCAGCCGCTGCAGGCTGACATGGGTCTGTACTGGACTCCGGCAGAGAACATGGGCAAAGAACTCGTCGCTAAGACAGTTACTCATGACAACGCTGCTGAAAAGACAGAAGCAATGAACGAAGGAATGAACACAGCTACTGTCAACTGATTTCTCATAATCAACTTGATCTGATAAATGGCTGAGGGATCTTTCCCTCAGCCATGTTTCCAAACGTAAAAAGGAGGCGGGTTTATGGCCGCACAGAAAGACCGTATTACAGCCGGTCAGGCAATCATAAAAGGTGACCTGTGGACAAAGCTGTCTGCAGTTCTGATGGGTGCCGGATTATTCGGGCACGGCCAGAAGATAAAAGGTTTTCTGGTACTGCTTCTTGAGGCAGCCTTTATCTTCTACATGGCGTCAGCCGGACTGACACACCTGGCAAATCTGCCGGGACTCGGCAGTCTGGAAGCCGGCGAAGTCTACAATGAAGCCAAGGGAATCTACGAATATACGCAGGGCGACAACTCGCTGCTGATGCTGCTGTACGGTGTCGTGACACTGTTCGTGGTAGCTGCGTTCATACTTTTGTGGATCCTTCAGATGAAGAAGTCCTATGAAAACCAGAGAATGCTGGAACAGGGCAGGCATGTCAATTCATTCAAGGAAGATCTGAGATCGCTGCTCAACGGCAATCTGTACATGCTGCTGATGACAACGCCGTTCCTGGGCATCCTGGTATTCAACATCGTTCCGCTGGTCTTCATGATCTGCATGGCGTTCACAAGCTATTCCAAAGAAGGCAATCATCTGATGCTGTTTGACTGGAACGGACTGACGCAGTTCGCAAGAGTTCTCAGCATGCAGGGTAATATCGGACGTCAGTTCTGGCATGTACTGGCATGGACGATCGTCTGGGCATTCTTCGCTACATTCCTGAACTATATCCTCGGCATGATCCTGGCTTTGATCATCAACCGCAAGGATACAAAGTGGAAGGGATTCTGGAGATTCTGCTTTGTATTGAGCATCGCCGTACCGCAGTTCGTATCCCTGATGGTCATGAATACGATGCTGCAGCCGTACGGTGCAGTGAATGTTGTGCTTCAGAATCTCGGGTGGATCAAAGAACCCATCCCGTTCTGGACCAACGCGATGCTGGCAAGGATCACGGTAATCGTGATCAACCTGTGGGTAGGTATTCCTTATACACTGCTGCAGATCACGGGTATTCTGCAGAATATCCCTGCAGAACTGTATGAGGCCGCAAAGATGGACGGCGCAGGTCCTGTGAAGACCTTCTTCCGGATCACGCTCCCGTACATGCTGTTTGTGACAACACCTTACCTGATCACATCATTTGTCGGCAATATCAATAACTTCAATGTCATCTATCTGCTCTCAAACGGCGGACCGACATATGTCGGAGACACAGCCGGACAGACAGACCTGCTCGTTACATGGCTGTATAAGCTGACCATTGACCAGCAGTATTACAACATCGGTGCGGTAATCGGTATCCTGACGTTCGTGGTCCTGACCATCGTTACGCTTGTTACATACCGCAATTCCGGTTCCTATAAGAATGAGGAGGCGTTCATGTGATGACTGCGATGAATCAATCTATAGCGAAAAATAAGATCAGCGGCAGACGCCGTGTGATCAATATCCTGGTTCATCTTCTGCTTGCGGTGCTTGCATTCATATGGGTCATGCCGATCGTCTGGATCGTCCTGACAAGCTTCCGTGCTGAACCGGGTTCCTATGTCAACACATTCTTCCCGAAGGGATATACGCTGAACAACTACATCAAGCTGTTCACGGACAGAAATGTTCTGAACTTCCCCAAGATGTTCATGAACACACTGATCATTGCGATCATATCATGCGTGATCTCCACATTCTTCATGCTGTCGGTATCCTACAGCCTGTCCAGAATGCGTTTCAAGCTGCGCAAACCGTATATGAACCTGGCAATGATCCTCGGTCTGTTCCCGGGATTCATGTCCATGGTCGCACAGTACTATATTCTGAAGGCACTGGGACTGACGGAGGGATCTCTGGTCCGTATGGCGCTGATCATCGTCTATTCTGCCGGCGCAGGTCTTTCATTCCAGATCTCCAAGGGATATTTTGATACGATCCCCAGATCGATCGATGAAGCAGCGATGATCGACGGCGCATCCCAATGGCAGGTATTCACAAAGATCACCATGCCGCTGTCCAAGCCGATCGTCATCTACACAGTCATGACATCATTTATCGGACCATGGGTGGACTTCATCTTTGCAAAGGTCATCTGCCGCGCAAATGCCGATCAGTTCACTGTAGCCATCGGACTCTGGAATATGCTGCAGAAAGAATATATCAATCAATGGTATACTTGTTTCGCAGCAGGTGCAGTCGTGATCTCCATACCGATCGCAGCTCTGTTCCTGTATATGCAGAAATTCTACGTTGAAGGAATGACCGGAGCGGTGAAAGGATAAGACTATGAAGAAATTCCTGCGGTGGCTGTTATCGCTGGGAATCCTTCTGTTGGCAGTTGTTTACAGACTCTTGACAGCAGATCCTTCGGGATCTGCTGTTCATGTTATGACAGAAGTGAATTCCGGACTGACAGCGGATGTGATCGATGATCAATACCGAACGACCTATGAAGTGTTTTTATATTCGTTCTGCGACAGCAACAATGACGGGATCGGTGATATCAACGGACTGATCTCCAGGCTGGACTATATTCAGGATCTGGGATTCAACCAGATCTGGCTGATGCCTGTCATGCCTTCGGATACCTATCATAAATATGATGTAAAGGATTACCGTGCCATCGATCCGGCGTACGGGACGATGGACGATTATGACCGGCTGATCGAGATCTGCCACAGCCGAGGGATCCGGGTGATCATTGATCTGGTGCTGAACCATACAGCATCCGGTCATCCCTGGTTTCAGGAGGCGGCTGCCTATCTGAGAGGGCTGAACGGCCGTGAAGCAAACGTCAATGAATGTCCGTACGTTGATTATTATCATTTCAGGAAGGACTTCCAGAACGGTTATGCCAAACTGGCGGACAGCGATTATTACTATGAAGCGAGATTCTGGGACGGAATGCCTGATCTGAATCTGGATAACGGAAGGGTCAGGGATGAGATCCGCGATATCATGTCATTCTGGATCGGACACGGAACAGACGGATTCCGTCTGGATGCGGTCACTTCCTACTATACGGGTGATCCCGGACGCAATATTGAATTCCTGCGCTGGCTGAAGCAGGCAGGCACGGAACTGAAGCAGGACTGCTACTTTGTGTGCGAAGCCTGGACCAGCATGGATGAATATGCGTCATATTATGCAAGCGGGATCGATTCGATGTTTGACTTTGCCTTCGGTGATTCTGATGGGGCGATTGCCAGAACATTGAAGGGGATCTATACAGCCAGGGAATACGGAAATACCCTGGAACGTGAATGGCAGATGTTTGCCGGATATTCGGATACCTATATCAACGCACCGTTCTATACAAACCATGATATGGGCAGAGGAGCCGGATATTATGCCGGGGATGACGGCAGCAAAACTAAGATGGCGCTGTCCATGAACCTGATGACGACCGGAAATGTGTTTGTGTATTACGGCGAAGAGCTGGGCATGAAAGGCTCAGGAAAAGACGAAAACAAACGCGCCCCGATGTACTGGAGCGAAGACAGAAATGCCCAGGGCATGACCCAGGGTCCTCCGTATATGGAGGATTTTGAAATGAAATTCCCTTCCTATGAAGTTCAGAAAGATGATCCGTATTCCATATATAACTATGTGAAAGAAGCGATACGGATCAGAAACGCTCTGCCGGTGATCGCAAGGGGCAGGACCTGGCTGCACCAGGACCTGACAACAGATCAGGTATGCGTGCTGCTGAAGGAAGACGGCGTTCATGCGCCGGCTGCAGTAATCATGAACATCAGCGACAGTGAACAGACGGTTGATGTGACCAATACGGAATTCCATACTCTGAGAGGCATTCTGGCAGTCAATGATACGCCTGTCAGGTTTGGAAACAATGTTCTGACGCTTCCTCCGTACAGCACGGCTGTACTGACTGAATGACTAGGAGAAAACAGATGAAGAAATGGCTGGATGATGCGGTATTTTATGAGATCTATCCGCAGTCTTTCCTGGATACTGATCATGACGGGATCGGTGACCTGCAGGGCATCATTGAGAAGCTTGACTATATCAGGGATCTTGGATGCAATGCCCTCTGGATCAACCCGTGTTTTGATTCCCCGTTCATGGATGCCGGATATGATGTACGGGATTACCTGAAGGTTGCCGCGCGCTATGGAACGAATGAAGACCTGTATGAACTCTTCAGACAGGCACATCAAAGAGGAATCATGGTGTTCCTGGACCTTGTGCCGGGACATACATCCGACCAGCATCCCTGGTTTATTGAGTCCTGCAAAGCAGAACCCAACGCTTACAGCGGCAGGTATGTCTGGACTTCCAATGCATTCCAGGGCATAGCTGATCATCCGTATATCAGCGGCATGAAGGAACGTGAAGGCTCCTATATGCTGAACTTCTTTGCTTCGCAGCCTGCTTTGAATTACGGATGGCTTCACTGCACGGAAGAATGGATGACACCCGCAGGCTCCAGTGATGCTGTGGCAACACGTGAAGCTTTGAAGGATATCATGCGTTTCTGGCTGGATCACGGATGCGATGGCTTCCGCGTGGACATGGCTGATTCCCTGGTCAAGAACGATGATGAAAACAAATCCGCCACAGCAGCAGTCTGGCGCAATATCCATCAGATGCTTCAGGAGGAATATCCGGATGCGGCGATGGTCAGTGAATGGTCCAATCCCGCACAGGCGATCAACGGGGCAGGGTTTGAGATGGACTTCTATCTGGATCACCATTACAACGGTTATAATACCCTGCTGAGGGATTATGAAACGGAAGGCGGCGATCACAGCTTCTTCAAAAAGGACGGAAACGGCGACATCATGCGTTTCCTCGATGACTGGCTGCCGAAATACAATCAGACAAAGAACAACGGATATATTTCCATGTTTACCTGCAATCACGATACGCCCCGGCCGGCAAGAACGCTGTCCGTACGTGAACTGAAGCTGGCATATGCGTTTATTCTGACAATGCCGGGCGTTCCCTTTATTTATTACGGGGATGAGATCGGCATGAAATACCTGGATGTCAGGACAAAGGAAGGCGGATATCAGAGAACAGGTTCCCGTACGCCGATGCAGTGGGATCACGGAAAGAATCACGGGTTCTCTGATTCGGATGAACCGTATCTGCCGACTGACAGTTCTGCAGATGCACCGGTCCTTTCGGATCAGATCAATGATCCGGATTCCCTTTACTCAGCAGTAAAGGAACTGATCAGGCTCAGACATGAATATGCCGATCTGCATGCAGGCGGAGGATTTGAAATCGTTTATGCGGAACATGGGAAACTGCCCTTTGTATACCGCAGAGGATCGCTTCTGATCGCAGTCAATCCTTCCCTGCAGGCTGTGAGGATACCGTGCGGTCTGAACGGATCCATGGTATACGGTATCGGAGCAGGCAGTCTTGAACATGGAGAACTGTCTGCCGGAGCACAGTCATTCAGCATATTCAGCGTGTTATGATAATGGGAAGAAATGAGAGGACGTCAGATGGGATTGGAACAGATCAGAAAAGAGATGAATTTCCGGGAGCTCGGAGGCTTGCCGGTCAGCGGAGGCAGAACCGTCAGGAATGGCGTATTCTACCGTACAGGTGCTTTGGGACTGCTGAATGAAGAAGAACTGGCGTTTGTCAGGACACTGGGGATCAGGTCTGTTTTTGATCTGCGTTCTGCTTATGAGCGGAAGCTTACCCCGGACCCCGAACTGCCGGGTGCAGTCAATTATCCGATCTCTGCATTGACGGATCGTTCCGGCAATGAGGTTGATCTTTCCCCGGAAGCCATCAAGGAAAGCACCCAGCATGCCAACCATGCCGAGAATGCATCGAATTTTCTTGAAATGATGTATGGCGGACTGCCGTTCGCCGCTGCATACCGGAAGATGTTTGAAGAGATCGAAGCCGGAAATGTGCCGGTACTGTTCCATTGTTCCGCAGGGAAGGACCGCACCGGGATCGGTGCAGCACTGATCCTGCTGGCACTGGGAGCGGATGAACAGACAGTTCTGGATGATTACATGATGACAAATGAATACCGCATGGCATTGATCGAGCGCTTTCTGGAAGACCGGAAAGAGATCCTTGACCAGCATCCGGAATTCCGTGCGATCCTGATGGGATACGAAGGCGTCAACCGGAGTTCTGCGGAGTATGCACTGAAGTCGATCCTGAAGGAATATCCGTCTTATGATGCTTATTTTGAAGCACAGTTCGGTCTGGATCATGCACGAAGGGAACGCCTGAGAGAACTGTATACGGAAAATGCTGAAGTGTGAGTGCACACTTCTTTTCTTTTGCGCGGCATTCTGTTACGTTGAGTACAGGAGGAACCTATGAAGTACATACAATTAAGCAGATTGAACAGGGATGTCTCTGTGATCGGCGTGGGCTGTATGAGGATCGCAAGGATGACCAGGGAAGAAGTATCGGAACTGGTGCATACTGCTCTGGATCACGGCATCAATTTCTTTGATCATGCGGATATTTACGGCAGAGGCCGCAGTGAAGAAGTGTTCGGTGAAGTGTTTGCGACAGAGCCTGAATTAAGAGACAGGATGTTCCTGCAGACAAAATGCGGGATCAACCAGGGAATGTTTGATTTCAGCAAGGA
>DMBB01000150.1 GCA_003446295.1 Erysipelotrichaceae bacterium | reverse complement strand
ACATCATACGGGCGATCCTTTTCTTCCCTTCCAGACCTTCCAGGACCAGAGATACCTGTTCTTCATGATAATATCCGTATTTCCTGAACAGGTCTTCAAGTACCATCAGCAGTGTCTTGCCCTGTTTTCTGTAGTAAGCTGCAGCTTCTGTCATCAGCATCGCCGCCGCAACTCCGTCTTTATCCCTGACGGGTTCTGCGGGAGAATAGCCGACGCTTTCTTCATATCCCAGGATATATGTGTATCCGTGCTTCTGAAGCCAGGGAATCTTGCCGCAAATATTCTTGAAACCGGTCAGTGTTTCAAACATCGTGATGCCGTATGATTCAGCGATCGCGCTGCTCATATCAGATGTAACGATCGATTTGACGATCGCGCCTCTTTCCGGAAGAACGCCTGCCTTTTTCTTTCCTTCCAGCAGATAATTAACAAGCAGCACGCCTGTCTGGTTTCCGTTGAGCGGTATGTAGTTTCCGTTCTCATCAATAACTTCGATCGCAAGTCTGTCGCTGTCCGGGTCGGTCGCGATCAGCAGTTCAGCGCCGATCGATCTTCCGAGTTTTTCAGCTAACGCAAATGCTCTGGTATCTTCCGGGTTGGGATATCCGACTGTTGTAAAATCAGGATCAGGATCCTTCTGTTCTTCAACGATATGAACATTCGTAAAACCGCGTTCACTCAGTACGGTCATGACCGGGATCGATCCTGCGCCATTGAGCGGTGTGTAGACGACCGGTATATCCGCATCGATCTCATCAGCGGAATAGATCGACTGTGAGATGACGAGATCAAGATATGCACGGTCCATTTCAGGCCCGAGTACTGTGATCAGTCCCTTTTCCACGCCTTCCGCAAAGTCCATGTGCTTCACGCCTGTGAACATATCGACTTTTTCAATTTCTTCCAGCATTCCGTCCGCAATGCTTGAAGAAACCTGTGCTCCATCCTGCCAGTATACTTTGTATCCGTTGTATTCCTTCGGATTATGTGATGCTGTGATGTTGATGCCGGAAACAGTTCCCAGTCTGCGGATCATGAAGGAAAGCTCAGGAGTAGGTCTGAGATCCGGGAATACATATGCATGGATCCCGTTGGCGGCCAGGATTCCGGCAGTCAGTTCAGAAAACTCTTTTGAGAAGTGACGGCAGTCGTGTGCGATCACCACACCCTTCTGCGCTTCACCGTGAGCCTTGATGTATTCTGCGATGCCCTGGGTCGCTTTGCCGACCGTGTATACATTCATATTATTGGTTCCTGCACCGACTTTGCCTCTCAGCCCGGCAGTACCGAATGTGATGTTCTGGTAAAAGCGCTCTTCGATCTCACGTTCATCATCAGCGATATCTTCCAGCTGTTTTCTCAAAGGATCGTCTGCGTCCAGCTTTAAAAGCCATTCTTCATAACGTTCTCTTGCATTCATGATATTTACCTCAACTCTGCTTTCATTTTACTCTATTCAAACAAAAAGCGGGATAAAATAGCTCCCCGCTCATTGCATCAGAATTTATAACGCTTTCTCTTGACACGGCGTACCGGCTGCTGTCCTCCTCCTGATTCAAGATTATTCATCATCCTGTTCAGGGTCTCTTCATTCAGTGATCCGTTTTTCTGCATGTTTCCGACAGCTTCCATAGCTGTCTTCATCTTTTCATACTGGTTGATCAGACGGTTGACATCCTGTACGGTCGTACCGGAACCCATCGCGACCCTGCGCTTCATCGATCCTCTCATTGCGGAAGGATTGCGGCGCTCTTTTTTGGTCATGGACTGAATGATCGCTTTGGTATGTTTCATGGCATCTGTTGCCTTCACTTCATCGATCATATCAGAATACTGTGAGAATCCCGGGAACATCTTCAGAATACCGCTCAGAGGTCCGAGTCTCTGAACCTGTTCAAACTGCGACAGCATATCATCCATCGTGAACTGACCGTTCATCATGCGCTCGGCAGTACGTTCTGCTTCCTCCATGTCCATCTTTTCCTGGGCTCTTTCAACCAGGGAAACGATGTCGCCCATACCGAGGATCCTGTCTGCCATACGGTCGGGATAGAACGGACTCATGTCATCGATCTTTTCGCCTTCACCGACAAACTTGACCGGAACGCCTGTGATCTTTCTGACTGACAGGACACCGCCGCCTCTGGAGTCACCGTCAAATTTCGTAACAACGAGACCCGTCAAAGGAAGTGCTTCCTGGAATGCTGAGGCAACATTGACAATGTCCTGACCGGTCATTGCGTCAACTGTCAGGAGGATCTCATCAGGATGAACCAGTGCATTGATATCCTTCAGTTCCTGCATCAGCTGTTCATCGATGTGCAGACGTCCTGCAGTATCAATGAATACTGTGTCATAGCCGTTTTCCTCGGCATACTTCATACCCTGGCGTACGGTTTCAACAGCGTTGACTTCTGTACCCAGTGTAAATACTTCACAGCCGACCTCTTTTCCCAAAGTCTGCAGCTGTTCGATCGCCGCAGGTCTGATCACGTCAGCCGCGATCAGCAATGGTTTGCGGTTCCATTTGTTCTTGCACAGTCTTGCGATCTTCGCAACACTGGTCGTTTTACCTGTACCCTGAAGACCTGCCAGCATGATGACGGTAATGCCGTCTTCCTTGAAGTGCAGTTCTTCATTATTGTCACCAAGCAGTGCAATGATCTCGTCATGTACGATCTTGACGAGCATTTCTCCCGGTTCAACGCTGTTCAGTACATCTTCACCGCGTGCCTTGTTTCTGACTTCATCCAGGAACT
>DMBB01000119.1 GCA_003446295.1 Erysipelotrichaceae bacterium | reverse complement strand
CTGACAGCATGCGGATGTCATTCTTATCAAAGCACAGGTTTTCTACTGCAGCGTCCGTATTGGGAGCTTCTGTTTCGATGATGCCGACCAGCTTTGCGGCTCTGGTCGATGCCAGTCCGCAGCACCCGTGGATCACCACTGCCGCTTTTGAGGGCTGCAGTTTTTCAACCGTCATCTTCCATTCAGGTCCGAACCCCAGGCCGTATTCCGTTACTGCGTTGCCGCGGTTGATCGCCAGCATGACCGTCTGAGTTTCCGAGCTGAAGAGCAGCGGCGTGCCGACCGGAACAAAACCGAATGACTTTTCCAGCGGCATCATTTCATCCATCACTGTTTCTCCGGCGTGTTCAACTGTGACATGGAGTTCATCTCCGTATTTCATGTCTGTCTGCTGAAGCCATTCAAACGGGATATTCGTGCCGACAAGACCGAAATGATCAGACGCTTCAACGATCATGCCTGAGACGCTGTGATCGTCTTTTGCCGGTCTGATATAGTCTGCCATCACGATACTGTCTGTATCATAGGCAGAACCGACACCTTCAAAATCAATGATTCCGGCTGCGAGCCTTGCGCCGCAGTATGCATATACATCGCGTCCGTGGAAAATATGCACGGATTCGGAGCCGGGCAGACGGTTGACCGATTCATCGATCTCCCTGACTTCTTTGATGCCGATATTCTCCTTGACATATGTCAGTGTGCCGTTATCCGGCGTTACGATATACTGTCCGTTTTCTGTCAGGGCAACACAGCTTTTTCTGGCTGTTCCTACGCCCGGATCAACAACGCTTACAAAGACGGTTCCTTTCGGCCAGTACGGCAGCAGATACACCAGTGATCCTGATGCATCAAGCACATCGAACTGATTAACATCATTGTTGCCGTCAGATACTTTCAGATCATCGCAGACCATCGCGCATACGCCGTGCATTGCACTGACGGATGCTGAACCTGTTCCGAAGTCTGTCTGTATTACTATATGTTTCATATAATCATCCCTTTCCTTACCTGTTCCTGAACCATTGGAGAATTTTGATCGTATCCATGGTATTCACATGCTGAACTTCTTCTCTTGCCAGCCATGGGCACCAGAATTTGGCAGGCCATGGATCAATGATGCGGTATCTGATCACATAATAGATCACCGCAATAAACAGCAGTACTGTCAGTGTCCGGATGATCCTGTCCAGTTTTCCCGGTTCACGTTCGGCATACCAGGTGCGCTTTTTATGTTTCCCGTAGCCTCTCAGATCCATTGCGTTGGCAATGTTTCCGACTTTTCCGAATGCGGTAAAGATCAATGGCACCAGCAGGAGCACCGTGTTTTTCAGCCGTTTCCAGACACTTGCTTTTTTGCCGCTGAGTTCAAGTCCGCGCATCATCATGCTGTTGCGGATGTTGACGAAATCATTCGCGATGTCGGGAATCGTTCTGTATGCCAGTGAGACGACCGTGCATACCTTATACGGCAGGCCGCAGTGATTGAGTCCCGAGGCAAATTCCGACGGTGTAGTCGACAGGGCAAATGCCATGACGGAACTGAATGAAGCTGTTCTTTTGATGAATACGACAAAGATATACCACAGGAATTCCTGGGAAAGATAATGGCTTCCCGTTCCCTGCCAGATGATGTGTTCAGCTCCTACGTTGTTGTATCCTGCTTCCGGGCTGACGGCAAACAGCATGATGTTGCCGATCAGTGTTACCGTTACGAATGTGATTGCAAACACGATCAGGATCGGTTTGTAATTGGGCTTCATGGATATGATCTCAGCACAGTTGATCAGCAGAAGCGGAATAAGGATGCGGATGTCGAATGTCCACATGATCGCGCATATCATCGCGAGGAACAGGAACACTTTGGTGAATCCGGTCAGCTTGTGAAAAGGCGTGGGTCCCGGTGTATAGTTGATGACAAATCTGTTGTTCATGCGCCTTTCACCGTCCTTTCATAGGCAATGAAGCTTTCGATCGTTTTTTCCGGATCCAGGCCTAGCTTTTCTGCAAGCAGATACAGAGATGTCTGCTTCAGGCTGGCCTTTCTGATCGTTTCGGCGTTTGAAAGGACCGAATAAACTTTGTTCGTATCGATCACATGTCCGTCGGCAAATACGATCGCACGGTCGGTGTTTTCGATCGCCAGGTGCATGTCATGCGTAATGAAGAGGATCGTTGTTCCGTAGTCACGGTTCAGCTTGTTGACGAAGTTCATGATCTCCGTATAGCTTCGGAAATCCTGGCCTGCCGTCGGTTCGTCAAGTACGAGAATGCTCGGTTCCAGTGCCATCATCGAAGCGACGGTGACACGCTTTTTCTGACCGTAGCTGATCGAGTCGACCGGCCAGTTTCTCATTTTATACAATCCGCACGCTTCCAGAGACTGTTTGACGCGCGCATCGATCTGTTCAGGGGACATATTGCGCAGCGTCAGGGCAAGCCCTACTTCATCCTTGATCAGGTCTTTGACGATCATGATGTTCGGATCCTGCATGACGTAGCCTACCTGTTCGCCGATCTCCTTGATGGTCATACCGGAAGTATCTTTGCCGTCAACTTCGATCTTCCCTTTGTTGGGGCGGATAATGCCTGTCAGCAGTTTGGCGGCAGTTGATTTGCCGGCTCCGTTTTTGCCGATGATCGCAATGCGTTCTCCCCGCCCGATCTCAAAGGAGATATCCTCTACGACATTGTGAACGCCGTCGTAGGAATACGCGACATCCGTAAACCGGATGACCGCGTCACGTTTTGATTCATCCCGCATGGTCCTGTCTGCCGTAAAGAAGTCTTTCAGTTTCCGTTCATTTTCTTCTGTGAACCTGATGGAATTCAGATCGCAGAGATTCTCATTCCCTTCCAGAGAGCATCCGGCGTATTTCATGGCAGTGATGTACAGCGGTTCCCTGATACCGTGCTTCTGCAGCAGATCTGACTTCAGGAGTTCGTCGGGAGTAACATCCGCAGCGATCGTTCCGTCAGCCATCAGAATGATGCGGTCGACCGGTCTGTAGAGAACATCCTCCAGACGGTGTTCAACAATGATGATCGTCCGGTCTTCATCACGTGACAGATCATCGATCAGGTCGACTGCAGTCATTCCCATCTGGGGATCCAGTGCGGCGAGCGGTTCATCGAAGATCAGGATACTGACATCATTTCCGAACACGCCTGCGATAGCGACCTTCTGTTTCTGTCCGCCTGACAGATTGAACGGAATGTGGCCTACAAAATCCTTCATGCCTACCATGTTCAGATTTTCATCGATCCGCGGCAGCATATCCTTTCTGGCCATCATGTCGTTTTCCATGATAAAAGCAACATCTTCTCCGACTGTCAGTCCGACAAACTGGGCATCGCTGTCCTGGAGAACGGTTCCTACGGAGCTGGACAGTTTGAAGATCGATGAATTCTTCGTCTCATGTCCGGCAACCTTGCATGAACCGGTGATCTCTCCTTCAATGGAAAAAGGGATCAGTCCGTTGATGCAGTTGCACAATGTCGATTTGCCGCTTCCTGATGCGCCGAGGATGAGAACCTTCTGTCCGGGATATATTTCAAGATTGATATCATGAAGAGTCGCCGTTTTCTGGGTCTTATATCTGAAACTGAAGTCTTTAAATACGATAGCAGGTTCTTTCATATACTTCTCCCCATGTGAAATGAATAAAGCTTCCGAATTGACGGAAGCTTTCCGGGTTTAACGGAAAGGTCCGGATTCTGTTGTGACGGACCTTCCGTATTGAAACATTATTCTTCTTCCGTCAGATTGGTGCGGTTCATGTATCTGTTAGCAAGCAGTTTGATAACAGGTATACCGATCACAACCTCAACAAGAATATTACCGACGCTTGCCCAAAGGCCCTGGAGCAGTGAAACGTTCATATCTCCGCCTTCGAAGAAAACAGTGAATACCTGTGCAACAACGCCGAATGCCAGAGCATTTCCGAGCAGAACACAGAGTACATAAATGACCATATGCTTGGTCAGGAATTTTCCTTCGGTAATATATGCGCCGTAAAGCGGAAGCGCACCGATAAACAGGCCGGCGACAGCATTTGCGATCGACCATGCCGGATACATGCCCCAGCCGCCGATCAGGTCAGCGATCACATTGCCCACGCCTGCTGCTACAGCTGCAGGGATCGGTCCGTACATAGCACCGACAACAACAGGTACGATCATTGCCGTTGTCAGAGAAGTGTTTGTAAAGATAGGTATTCCCCCGTAGTTCATCAGAACGCCGAATACAGCAGCTCCGATTGCTACAGCGACGATCGTTCTGGTATTCCATGTACCGAGAAGACGTGCGCCAAAGCTCTTGTTTTCCATAAAATGGCCCTCCTTAACAAGATACTTCTGAGTATACCACTTAATTGTCATGTTTGCCTCTGAAAGGATGCTATATCAGTGAAAAACAGCCTGATGACTGCATGATGAACGGCAAAGAGCCGGTGATCGGCCATAATCAGGGCAAAAAGAAAACAGCTGACATGCAGCTGTATATCTTTCAAATCAGAATTCCTTCTTACGCGTTCTTGGCTGCTTTGCCTGTAGAACCGCAGTTAGGGCATGCATGATGCGGAAGCTTCATTGATCCGCATGTCGGGCACTTAACCAGGGTCGGAGCTGTTAACTTGTAATGTGTTCTTCTCTTATCCCTTCTTGTGCTGGAATTCCTTCTCTGCTGTACTGCCATCTGCCTGACACCTCCTACTCTTCTTCTTTATATTCCATGAGTTTTGCCAGGCGCGGATCGATCCGACTCTCCCGGTCTCTCAGATAAGCTTCTTCCGTTATGACTGCCCATCCGTCACCGTGCGGGTAATCATCTTCCGAAGCATTTGTCACCTGGAGCGGTACCTCCATGATAATTGCGTCAATAATCGCAGGCATCAGCTCGATGACATCATCCGTAACGTCACGGATGTTTTCATCATCCGTCTTATGAAAGGAATAGGTTTCCTCGCTTTCCGTATCAAACGGGTGCTCGATTTCTTCCCCGGTGATCGCGTCGGGGAGCAGCATCGTTCCCGTCACATGGATCACTGCGTAGAAGAGATCGTCGTGTTCGTCCAGATAGCCTGTCGCGGCTGCGTGAACATCACGGACCCCGTTGATCAGAGAGAATCCTTCAAACACATCACTGTTGATCACCACATCTTCTTCAGCGGTAAGATTCTGTGAACGTGCTGCCTGTATCTCTGCTTTGGTCCATCTCACGAGTAAAATCTCCTTAACCGTTAACGTGTTAAATTATAGCAAACCATAATTCAAAGTCAATGGATAGATACTTTGACAAAGTGCATCTTCAGGCACTTTTTTCATTCAGCCATGCCAGGATGTCAGCATAAACCTTTTCTGCGTCAGTTTCATTCAGGATTTCATGACGCATATGCTCATATACCTTGCATGAGATGTTTTCATACCCTGCTTTTCTCAATGTTTCGATTGAATCATTCAGGCCTTCCGAGCCGCCTGTGCACGGATCATCGATGCCGCTGAAGAACGCGATCGGCAGATTTTTGTCGGCATGAAGGTATCTTGCGGGTTCTGCCATGCGGATCAGTCCGGTCAGCTCGTCAATATATCCCTGTACCGTGAACGGGAATCCGTTCAGCGGGTCAGCCAGATAGTTTCTGACATTTTCTTCGTTGTAGCTCAGCCAGTCTACGCCTGTACGCGGGTTCTCGATCCCGTTGTTGAAATTGCCTGTCACAAGCTGGTCAAGCATTTTGCTGTAGCCCTTCGGACCTTTGACTGCCCTGACGGCCATTGCAAGTCCCATACCAGCCTTGGCTGCCGGATTGTAGTTCGGCGCACCGGTCAGGATGACGCCGGCAGGAGCTTCATGTTCCTGCATCCATGTCCTTGCGACGATCGTTCCCATGGAATGTCCCATCATAAAGAAAGGAACACCCGGGAATTCTTTCTTTGTCAGTTCGGCAACTTTTTCTGCGCTCCAGATGAGCTGATCCCAGCCGTTCTCATCCCCGAAATAGCCAAGCACTTCATTCTCTGCTGTTTCTCCATGCCCTGGCAGATCAAATGTAACAACACCGTATCCGTTGTTTTTCAGATACTGGGCGAATTTTTCATAACGTGTGCGATGCTCCTGCATACCATGAATGATCTCCACACAGCCTTTCAGTTCTCCGGTCGGGCGGTAAATCGTAATTCCTAACGTATGGCTCATACAAATCACAACTCCTTCTGATATTATTGTAGCATAGTCAAAACACAGCGGCGGAGGTGAACACGATGAAAGCCTGCGGAATTATCGCGGAATACAATCCGTTTCATAAAGGTCATATTTACCAGATCGAAGAAACAAAAAAGAAGACCGGATGCGATGTCATGATCGCTGTCATGTCCGGGCATTTCACGCAGCGCGGTGAGCCTGCGGTCATTGATAAGTGGAGCAGAGCGGAATATGCAGTGCGGGGCGGAATTGATCTGGTCCTTGAGCTTCCTTATATCCATGCGGTCCAGTCAGCGTCCCATTTTGCCAGGGGCGGCGTTTCGGTGCTGAAAAAAGCAGGCATCTCATATCTGTCGTTCGGAAGTGAATGCGGCAACCTGGAAAACCTGCAGGAGATCGCCGAGACGCCGGTCAATCCGGATCATCTGCATCAGTCTCTGTCTTCCGGCATGAGCTTCCCGAAGGCATACAGCCTGCTGACCGGTGAGATGATGCCCAATGATATCCTGGCGGTATGCTATCTGAAGGAACTGATGGATACGGGCATCGAGCCTGTCCTGATCCCGCGCACATCCTCCTACAATGATGATGAGATGCGTGAAGTTTCCAGTGCGCTTGCGATACGCACAGCATTGAAAAAGAATACGGATCTGGCTGATTCGACACCGATGAAGGATATCCTGCCCGCTTCCTTCCATCCCTGGATGGAACTGTATTATCCCTACCTCAGGACATTCCTGCTGATGACGGACAAAGAGCGCCTCTCTTCCTTTTTCCTGTTCAGTGAGGGAATCGAGAATCATCTGATCGAAAAAGCAGAGCGCAATGATACATGGGACGGTTTCCTGAAGGATGCCGTTACATACCGCTATACTGCATCCAGGATCAGAAGGACCTGCCTGCAGGCATTGAATCAGATCACAAAGGAAGAAGTTTCCCGTCTGCCGGAGCACGATGCTGTGCGTGTGCTGGCTTTCAATGATACAGGCCGGGCATACTTAAGAGAAATGAAGGAGTCACAGACAAAATTCGCATGCCGGTTTGCGGATATCCCCAGACCGTGGCGTCTCATGGAATACAAAACAACGATGCTTTATGCCAGTGTCTTCCCGGAAGAAACAAGAAAGCACCTGCTTCATGAAGAAGTAACAGGTGCCAGGTTTGTATCTGTCAATCAGGATAACTAACGTTTGTCCCGTTCCACTGTCGATATGAACAGCCTTGTCAGCAGGACAAGAATGACCGTGATCAGCAGCAGGATCAGCCAGATTCTGAGCAGATGAAACGATTTGGGATTGTACTGGTCGTAGTAATCATTCTTCAGGGCTGCCATGATGTAGTTGTCCGAGGGTACGGAGAGATGATTGACATCTGCCGCAATGCATATGGCATTCAGTCCCCATTTACTGATGGTGGCGTTTGACAGTGCTTTCATGACGCCGTCCAGGGAGAATACGAATCCTGACAGCAGTAACTGTACGATCAGCAGGAACGGCATGATCGTCATGGCGACCTCTGTGTTTACCGCAAAAGCGGAAGCAGCCAGTCCGAACACATCCGAGGAAAAAATAACCAGGAAGAACGTAAACAGATATTTCAGTATGGTGATTGTCGGGAATGATGACTCCCCCTGGATGTTGTTCTTTTTCAGCAGGAAGATGATCAGCGTTACAAGCAGTGCTTCACAGAAGCAGATGATCGCGTCAAACAGGACATGCGCCAAGGTGTATGCCATCAGGTCCAGGCCGTTATTGCGCTTTTCTTCCTTGATGGTTGCCCGTTCCTTGCAGATGGACTGGATGGAATTGAAGATGCCGATCCAGATGCAGGCGCAGACCAAGGCGAAAGCACCGTTCCTTGTTGCGGAGTACTGCGCAAACATTTCCGATCCCGTGACCATGCCGATCATCAATGTCATTAATACGGTCGACAGGATAATACTGATGTATTTTTTTTCGTTGAAGAAGATCCGGCCGTTTTTGCCGAAATATATTCTGATCTGTTCTCCCATTGATGCGTTCATGCGTTAATCACCTCTGGATGTATTGAATTTCTCTATGAAGTATTCCGCCAATCCTTCACCGTGTTTCTCCGGCGGTTCGATCCTGCTGATGATCTCCTTGAGTGATTCTGTTTCGAAGAATTCACAGGCGTCATGCGGTGTCCCGAAGAAAGCAAGTCTTCCGGTGTCATTGCTGTCTTTGGCAAGCACTACGACTTTATCGTAATGTTCCTTATAGTTTTCCTCTTTTTCAAATTTCGGACCGTATTCCAGGCTGTAGTGGGAAATAACGATGACGATCCTGTTCTCATCATGCGCGATCGAATGAAGGATGTCCAGAAGCTGGTTTTTCGAGTTTTCGTCAAGACCGGAGTCGGGCTCATCCAGGAAGAACAGGCTCGGCTGTTTGATATATGCCTTGGCAGTAGACAATCTTTTCTTTTCACCGCCACTGAGTTTGCTGACGAGCTTGTTCTTTTCATGCTGAAGCGAAAAGACTTTTAACGCATCCTCAACATATCCCTTCAGGACAGTGCTGTCCGATACGTTTTCGAGGTTTGCCATTCTTGCGGCATCTTCGATCGTTTTATATACGGTATCCCCCAACAGCAATGTGTCTTTCTGCGGGACATAACCGATCTGTCTCTGTATGATCCTGTACTGGCTGCTGTCGTATACATCATGACCGCAGTAGATGACCCTGGCTTCCTGTGCCTTTTCATCGCCTTTGATCGCATTGATCAAAGTGGTTTTTCCGGCACCCGAACCGCCGATGACAAGCACCATTTCACCCGGCAGGACACGGAACCGGACATCCTTCAGCAGTACCATACTGCCGAGAGTCCGCTTGATGATATGCACGTCCAGGCTTTCATCAGGCTCAGAAGATCCTTCAGCCGGCTGTACGGAACTGTTTTCTTCCGGTGATTCTTTGATGATCATCTTTGACAGCAGAACGAAATAATCACGTGTGCCTTTACGGATATGGTCCAGTACCGCAACCGGCCGGTCATTTTCCGCCGGAGACTGATTCAGATATACATTGCCTTCCGTATTTCTGATATGCCAGTCACCATCCTGCAGATAGAAGACATCCTGATCCAGGTTTTCTGCCAGGGAATTGTTGAACGGCTTTACCAGCCATCTGTTTTCTTTCCAGGATCTTTCTTCAGTGAAAAGAATGCTGACGGCATCGTCATCACTGCTGAATGAAGGATTGACAAAACTTAAAACATCATCCGGTTTGAGAACAGCTTCTTTGGATATTCTTTTCTTATTCAGATAAACAGGTATTTTATTCTGCAGATCAATATATTTCCACTGACCGTTTTCCTTCATGATTCTTCCTGTTTTTGCAGGAATATAACTGCCCGGCAGTGAAAGACTGACCTTGGAAAAAAGACTGTCCTTGCCGATCACGGTATTTTCCGAAGTGATCTCATGCGTAATGATCTGATTGCTGGCAATTACAAATAATACCGGGTTCATCATAATCCTTTATTGGATCTCCTCATATGTATAATCAGCAACATTTTTCTGGATACGGTCTGTATACAGGGCGTCAGGATCATCGTAATAATATGATCCGGAGAAGTCAGGAGTGTATGTCTGTTCGGGTGTCTTCTGCTCTGCGTCTGCCAGCTTCAGGTTGACGACAGCAGGTGTTTCGATCGCAATGTATCTTGTTTCCGTCAGAACTTCTGCCGGTTCTGTTTCTGCTGCTTCTTCATCTGTCTCAGCAGGTTCATCTGTTTCTGCCGGTACCTCATATTTATAGACGAGCACCAGATGGGATACACAGTTTCTGCCCCATTTGTCATCCTTGGGGATCAGCACATACGCTTTCACATATTCCGGTTCATAGTTCAGATTCTTCTTTGCGAAATTAGCGATGCATTCATCTTTTCCCTGCGCCTTCAGTTTTTCGAATGTGGCTTCCTGCAGTTCTGAAGCGGAGGTCAGGTACCAGTTCACGTCGGTCTTGCTTAACGTATAGGAAACAGACATATTGCTGGGTACAAAACCTCTGTCCTTCATTGCCTTCACACCGTCATCTGACAGTTCGATCGTCAGTACATCACCGATATCCATCAGGGCATCGTTCGCATCTTTTCCGTTGACTTTCAGAGCATAGAACTTGCCGTATGAGAAGATCGGATTGTCGGAGACAAACTTACTTACTTTTGCCAGAGGCGCTGTGCCCTCAAACAGGATGCTGAGATCTTCGAATGGATCCATATCAACATAATCGAGCAGGCCGGCTACGACAAACACCTTCTCCGTTCCGGTGAAGTTGATCTTAAACGCGTTCTTCAAAGCGCTTTTGTCATAGTTCAGTGTGACGGTTATTTCATCATTGTTGGACAGTGAATCCAGGTTCTGGTTATAACCCAGGCTGATGCGTGAAACCAGGTCGTATATATCAACATATTCATCTTCCCCGAGAATTTCATGCACCTTCTTTTCAAGCGTGGTCTGATCAAGCTCGATCTTTTCGATCGAAGCTTCCCCGTTCAGTCCGGTATAGGAAGGCATCATAACGTAGTCTTCAAGATTGATCGTTTTCTTCTTGTCCTGGATCACGAAATAACCGGCTGCGCAGGCAACGACCAGCAAAGCAGCCAGGATCACAAACAGTGTGAACCTGCCCTTTTTCTTTTTACTGTTATCGACTACCTTCATTTCTGTTTCGGTACTCTGCTTTGGTTTTATATTCAAATCCGGCTCTGACATATTATTTAATCCCCTTACATGTTGCCCATTATAACATACAGCCTGTCTGATTTGACTTTACAGCAGGTTATATATGTGTCAAAACGCATAAAAAAGATGATCACGATCATACAGTCAGATCATCTTTTCATTGTAAGGAATTATCAGGTCGTCTGCGCGGACTGTAATATTCCGCGTCACGCTTTATACTTGTTGTAGATTCTGGTGAACGTCATCGGCAGCAGAGGAAGTGCAGCGATCATTCCGCCTATCAGGAGGAATCCTCCGGCTTTCGAGTGCATTGCACCAAGGACCGTACACAGGCATAAGAAAGCACCTAAACAAAGCCACATGATCCCGTTTGCCCTGTTATAGGCAGGTATGTCCCTGATCTCTTCCCGTTTGACTTCAGTCCCGCTGTAAAACCACATCGGGTCTTTTCTTTTCCACGCATATATTCCCAGCCCGCAGAACAGCAGACTGCAGGGGATCATAACGATCAGCCAGATGATCATAGTCTTTATTTCTCCCATCTTATTGATCATATTATATCTCCAGGCTGCCATGTGCAGAAAAAAAGATGACCGGATCTGGGTCATCCTTTTATAATCATATCGATCAGTCACATACGTTGAAGTTTGTATTTCTGTATTTTATCAGAGTATCAGCCATTTCCTGACCGTAGTCTTCGGTAAATGCCTTCAGTACATTCTCAACGACCTCTTTTCCTTCTGACAGGAAGATCGCTTCTGTTACTTCCGCATAGGACCAGAATGAGTGTGCGCAGTGATATTCAAAGTTCTTCAGGTATTCCTTTTTCTTCGGATGGCTTTCGCCTACCTCATAATTGACATTCCTGAGGATATGGATGCAGTAGTCGGATTTATGAAGTGTCTGGAGCACATCATATGTGATATAGGGATTGAATCCCCTGCAGATCGAATTGTCCAGATGCGCGCAGTATGTATGGCCTGCTTCAACAAGACCCATTTCTTTGAACTGCGTGTGCCACGGGCATCTTGTGATATGTGTTTCCAGGTCGGGTGCCCAGTTTGTGACAGTCGCCTGGTTGGACCATCCGTTCTCAACTGAGTAGTCTGTATTGACCCATTCACCATATTCCTGGTATGTCTGGTACGTCAGTTCTTTCCCGTCGCGGATCGCTCTTTGCGCCATTCTTCTGCCGCGCTGTTCTGCGTAATACTGGGTTGCGTGGATAAACGCTTTCTTTCCGCGTTCCCCGAATTTTTCCGTCAGCTGTTCATAGTATCTGGCGGCGATATATGCGTGTACACGCTCATTGAATTCATCCATGTTTTCCTTCTTTCCAGCCGTTATTTTCCTGCAGGCTTGATCTTATCCTTATGTACGTTTCTTGCGACGATGACGCCGACGATGACGCAGAGCAGGATCTGTGCATAACCGCCGCCGAACGGCAGGAATTTGAAGAATCCGGCTCTTGACATCAGCTTCAGCACGACAGCTGCCGGCAGAATGATCAGTGTGGACTTCGGGTCCAGCAGGATCCTCTGCATGCACATGGTGCCGAACAGTGAGGGAAGCAGGTAATTCAGTGCATGAAGCACTGTATCCGGCAGGATCGAGAGGATCGCGTTGCCAAGGATCGCGACGATCGTCATCGTACCGACTGAAATGAAGATCGAGATGGCAATACTGATGCCTGCTACGACTGTTCCCTGTTCCGTGCCTGCTTCAACATCTGCGGAAGACAGTGCAGCTGTGGCTGCAGGTGCACGGATCTCCTTTGAGTTTCCGCAGAGGTATGTCATGTACATGCCCGGGATGTGAAGGATCGGATACAGTGTGACAGGGTCAACGATATACCATGCCAGCATTGCAGAGCACAATCCGATCAGACCGGTGATGACTCCGCCCGGATCAGGTCTGGCACCGAATGCCAGAACGACGATCAGCGCGGGAATGAAGATAAGCGGCAGTGAGATCCAGCTTGTGATCTTGCCTACCTTGATCACGTAAGGAAGATATTCCTCTTTATATACTTTTTCCTGTTCTTTATTCATGATATGTTCCCCCGCTCAAAGAGCTCCTGTCATCAGATCGATGACTGTGCAGACGAGCATGCCTATAATCATGCAGATGGTAAGGCCCCATTCCTTGATCCACTGCTTATGTACTTTCCTGTCATAGAGTGTCAGCAGGTACATTGCCAATGCACCGGCAAATACGCCGTATACCTGTGTGCCGTATGGAATAACACGGTCGATCGTCAGTGAGCAGTAAACGCCGATCAGTGCGCCTGTTCCGATGATCGGTACTGCCAGCATGTTTCCGCCTGCAAGCTTCTCGTTCACGACTTCCATCTTGTCGGAGAACAGTGCCGAGAAGATGACCCATCCGACACATCCGCCTGCTTCAACGATGCAGGCTGTTGCAAGGAAGTTTGCGTCCATTGCAGAGCTGCCGAGTTCAATGCCGATGCCGTCGGCAGCGAACTGTGCACCCTGGAGTTCATATGTGATCGATCCGATAAAGTTTGTGCGCAGCCAGGCAAACGGTGCGCCGTCATACATCATCAGTGCCAGCATGGCTGTGATCATGACCATGCAGGGACCGATCGAAGTGATCGCTGCTGATCTGATGGATGAAGAAACCTGTTTTTCGCTCAAGCCTATGCGAAGAGCATCATTTTTGGATTTTCTGAAGATCAGGAAGGCCTGGTAGATGACAATTGCAACACCCGGCAGGCAGGCCGCCCACATGATCCAACTGTTGGCTAATGCTTTATATTCAGCTGTCATTTTTTCCTTTCCGGACAATGATCTTTTCTTTTATCCCCTTTTGCATTGTCCCCTTAATATTTATGTTTTTATGACCGGGAAGTTTTTCCTGTTCTCCTCCTTTCGCATTCCCGTTTAATTTACTTTTCAGTTTACTGCAGTCATGGAGAAAGTCAAAATAAAAGCATCTGTTTATTGTGCCTGACCGTGATATGCACATTCCATATTGAAAGAACGAAAAACAGGAAGGTTCATGTGTCCTTCCTGCTGATTCTGAACGATCGTTCTGTAATGTTACTCTTCTGATACGTTTGTGTAGACTTTGTTGACGTCATCGATGTCGTTGAGCATGTTCATGAGTTTCTGGAATGCTTCCTTGTCCTCATCTGTGTCAAGTGTTACATACTCATTCGGCAGCATCGTGACTTCGCATACTTCAAATTCAACACCAGGCACAGCCTTTTCGATTGCGTCCTGAGCTTTGCCGAAATCCTGGAACAGTGTTTTGACAGTCATCATGCCGTCTTCAACACTCAGATCCTGAACATCGACTTCTGCTTCCATCATAACGTCCAGCATTGCTTCTTCGTCTTCATAAGGGAATACGAATAATCCGCACTGCTCGTAGTTGAAGGAAACTGCACCGCTGTTTGCCAGCTTAGCGCCCTTGCATTTGTTGAATGCTGTTTTGACTTCCGTGAATGCACGGTTGTTGTTGTCTGTCAGACAGTCAATGATGACTGTGCTTGCACCGGGACCAAATCCCTCATATCTGCATTCAATATAGTTTTCATCAGTTCCGCCCTTTGCTTTTTCTATCGCACGTTTGATAACGTCTGCGGGAACCTGATTTGACTTAGCTTCAGCGATCTTGCGTTTCAGGGACAGGTTCATCTCGGGATCAGGGACACCGGACTTTGCTGCGATGTACAGCTCCTTGCCAAAACGTGAGTAAAGCTTAGATTTAATTGCCGCTGTTTTTGCCATTGATGCGGCACGCACTTCATGTGCTCTTCCCATAAATATTAACCACCTTCCGAATTTACCCGATAATTATAGCAAAGCATGCTTTGAAAGAGAACTGTTTTCATCTCAAAACCCGGACTTTTTGTCCGGGCAAGGTCAATGCATGAGACAGGGCTTATAGGTATTTTTCAAATTCCTTCTGCAGATGCTCCGCTGTCAGGCCGAATTCCTCCAGCAGGACACTGCCTTTTCCGCTGCGGCCGTACACATCCTGAATGCCGATCCTGTGTACGGGTACGGGACAGGCTTCGCATACCGTGCTGCACACAGCTTCACCGAGTCCGCCGATCACACTGTGTTCTTCCACAGTAACGATCTTTCCGCATTCCTGTGCAGCCTTGATGATCAGCGCTTCATCGATCGGCTTGATGGAACACATATTGATCAGGCGGATATGCCTGCCTTCTGCTTCCAGTACATTTACTGCCTTGAGGCATTCGGATGTCAGAATGCCTGTTGAGATGACAGCCAGTTCATTGCCTTCCTTCAGGACTTCGCCCTTTCCGATCTCGAAATGATAGTGTTCATCGTGGAATGTTTCGACGGCATATTTACTGAAACGCATATATACGGGTCCCTGATGTTCATATGCCGCGCTGACGCAGGCCATCGCTTCAATATCATCGGCCGGTGACAGTACTGTCATGCCGGGGATCGTTCTCATCAGTGCGATGTCTTCACAGCACTGATGCGAGGCGCCATCCTCTCCGGTAGAGATGCCGGCATGAGATGCACCGATCTTGACATTCAGGTGCGGGTAGCCGATGCTGTTGCGGATCTGTTCATATGCCCTGCCTGCCGCAAACATAGCAAAGCTTCCTGCAAACGGGACCAGTCCCATAACTGCCAGACCTGCAGCCGTGCCCATCATATTGGCTTCGGCGATCCCGCATTCAATAAACTGCTCCGGATATTCCTGTTTGACCCCGCTGACCTGGATGGAGGACGCAAGGTCTGCATCCAGCACAACGATGTCAGGATGTTCGCTGACAAGTTCCAGGAGACGTTTTCCGTAAGCTGTTCTGGTTGCTGTTTTACTCATGACCGCATGCCTCCTTCAGTTCCCGGACTGCCTGCAGATACTGTTCTTCATTCGGTGCTTTTCCATGCCATTCAGCCTTGTTTTCCATGAACGACACACCCTTTCCTTTGACCGTATTCAGGATGATCGCTGTCGGTCTGTCATCAGTAGAATGAAACAGTTCAAAGGCTTTCCTGAGTTCATCGAAATCATGTCCGTTGATCGTAATGACATTGAAGCCGCAGTCTTTGATGCGCTTGCCGATATCCCTGAGATTCATGACTTCGTCGGTTCTGCCTTCGATCTGCAGACCGTTCCGGTCGACCATGACACAGAGATTGTCCAGATGATAATGGGCTGCGAAATGCAGTGCTTCCCATATCTGTCCTTCCTGGCATTCGCCGTCGCCTGTGATGACATATACATTCGCATCCTGTTTCAGATACTTTGCGCCCCAGGCCATGCCGCAGGCTGCGGAGAGACCCTGGCCTAGCGAGCCGGTGCTCATGTCCACGCCCGGCGTCATGATGCTGGGGTGTCCCTGCAGGATACTCCCTGACTGGCGCAGGTGCGACAGTTCTTCTTCCGGGAAATAGCCTTTGCCGGCAAGCACTGCATACAGGGCGGGCGCTGCATGTCCTTTTGAGAGCACGAACCTGTCAATGTCTTTTCTGAGTTCCTCCTCATATACATATACCAGGGCTTCCACGATGGAGAGACTTCCGCCCGGGTGTCCGGAGCGGGCCTTGTAGATCTCGTCAATGATCATCATCCTGACCTTTGACGACAGTCGTTCCAAGCAGGTGTTCGTCTTCATAACTCCCTCTGTCTGATTATTTGATTGATGATGTATGATGTTTCGTATTTCTGATTTCATTATAGTGGTTTTCAGACCGCTTATGAATGGGTGCACAGAAAGAAAAACAGACTGCAGCTGCAGCCTGTTGCTGTTATTCGCGTCCGCTGATCATGATGCCTTTGAAGCCATCAGCCTGTGCGGTTCCGTTGTCGTCCTCCGCAAAGGAGATCATGATCTGGTCTGTGATGGAGAACTGCTGGTCGTCATATGTTCCCCAGTCGCTGATCCAGTTGTTCATGACTCTCAGGTGTCTTTTCCCTGAGGAGTTCAATGTCTG
Organism: Erysipelotrichaceae bacterium; assembly: GCA_003446295.1. The sequence continues at coordinate 3,550 of DMBB01000119.1, read as the reverse complement.
TGTGTCTTCGTATGTCAGCGTATTGTTGAATACGGCCTGACCGAGTGCGTTCCACTGTCCGGTGATGTAGATGCTGCAGCTGTTGTAGCCGGTCGCATAATCATAATCCATACCGAACACTTTTCCTGTGATCTCCCGTTCCGGCGTATAAGTGAATGTGTTGCCTTCTCTTGTGAAGAGGTCTGCGGGATAATAGTTCATCACATCCAGGAATTCAGAAGCTTCTGCAAAGCGTTCAGCCGGCATGGTATCTTTCTCACGATAAGCCTTCACGCCTTCGTCGATCGCGCCGGCTACAGCCTGCATGATCGCTTCCTGTCCGGCATTGTTCGGATAGCCGCTGTCATTGAGCAGACCGGTGCCTGTGAATACGCTGACGGTCGGTGCTGCGGTGATGCCGTATGCTTCACAGATGTCTTCGACTGTTCCGGTATTGCCGGTCGGCGTGCCGTTCAGGCTTTCCGGAATACAGAGCACGGATACGCCAGGATACTGTTCCATAGCTGAACGCACAGCTGCTTCGTAATACACTGCGAAGTTTGCGGCAGGATCATCCTCTCCGTATGAAAGGATCACCAGGTCATACGGCTTTTCACTTTCATGGCTCCTGAGATTGACGTATCCGGCATATGCCGTGTTGTCATTCATGGAGATATTTTCAACTTCCGCTGTGATCCCGTATGTCTCTTCGAGCTGTTTCTTCAGGAGTGCATGCCATGTATGCTCTGCATCAGTGCTGCCCCTTCCGTTGGCGATCGAACCGCCTGTCACAAGGATCCTGACATCAAAGCCGTCTGCCAGTTTCTGATAGAACGAATCAGTCTGTTCTTTCTGCAGTCGTTCGTTCAGTGCTTCCTGTTCTGCCTGCATCTGCTGCTTCTCTTCATTGACCTGCGTTTTGAACAGTTCTTCAAGTCTTGCGCTTTCCATGCGTTCTTTTTTCATGGTATCCGCATACAAAAACGCCAGGAGTACCGACAATAACGCCGTTATGATCCAGATGTTCCTGCTGGTATTTTCTTTTTTATTTCCGTTTCTTGTTGTCATAGTCTGTTTTCCGCCCTCTGCTGTGTTTTCTGAAGGCCTGTAAACAATAATATATCATAAGATCATCTTTTTGACAGTCAGCAAAACATGTCTGTTTTGCCGATATCGCCTGAAGCGTGTTCCCGATCTGCCCGTTCCGCCGGAAACCGGATTGTGATAGGATTAATGCTGCGAGGTGTCTTATGGCTGTATATGCAATCAGTGATCTGCATGGATGCAAAGATGAATTTGATGAAATGCTGAAGGAGATCGGCTTCAGTGAATATGATGAGATGTATATTATCGGTGATGTCTGCGACAGAGGCAATCATTCCATTGCCCTGCTGCAGGAGATCATGGCACATCCGAATATGCATCTGATCTTCGGCAACCATGATGAATGGCTGGCTGACTTTGCCCAGACGCTGATCGATGTCAAAAAGAATGAAGGCATGATGGATCTGTACAATATTGACCTGGTGCGCTGGCTGCATTACAACGGCGGCTACAAAACAGCGGATGAATTTATGGACCTGGATTATCCTGACTGCTATGACATCAAGCTGTACCTGGAGAACAGGGAATACTATAAAAAGCTCACTGTGATGGGAAAGCATTTCCTGCTTGTGCATGCCGGGCTCGGCGCTTACTGCCAGCCGGATGTGCGCATATCGGAGATCCCCACGAGCGAGCTAGTGTGGAGTCATATCGGTATTGATGACAATCCGTTTGAGGATGTTGTGATGATCGTCGGACATATGCCGACATTCCTGTACGGTAAATGTTATGAGAACCGGATCCTGCACGGCAGGAATATCCTGCATATTGACTGCGGATGCGTATTCGGCAGATCACTTGGCTGCGTGCGCCTGGATGACATGGAAGAATTCTACGTTCCTTCCACGTACCCTTACTTTGCTGTCAAGTATTAGAATCTGATCAGCATCATCACAGCAAAGTGACAGACACTGCCAAGCATCACAAAGATGTGGAACAGTTCATGATTTCCGAATCCGGACCACGCCTCAGGCGTGATCCGTTTTTTCTTTGCGTAGATCACGCTCCCCGCCGAGTAAAAGATCCCTCCTGCCAGCAGAAAGAGAAACTGTGTCAATGGCATAGCTGTGATCAGCTTCGGGATCACTGAGATGCATGCCCATCCCATGGCGGTATAGAGTACGGATGATATCCATCTCGGACATGTCACCCAGCAGAACTTGAAGATCATGCCTGCAGCAGCTACGGACCATACCACCATCAGCAGGATCATTCCTGCAGACTGCTCCAGTACAGATACGCAGATCGGTGTATAGGAGCCGGCGATCAGGATGAAGATGCTCATGTGGTCGAGTTTTTTCAGCTTCAGCTGTACTTTTTCATGCGCGTCAAATGTATGATAGGCACTGCTGGCTCCATACAGCAGGATCATGGAGATCATGAATACCGTGTCTGCGATCAGTGCATCCATGCCAGCTCCCTGCTGGGCATGGTATACAAGAAGGACAGGCATCGCCAGTACTGCAAGTATCATACCGATGAAGTGTGTCAGCGCGCTGATCGGGTCTTTTACCGTAAAAGTCCCTGCATTCATTTGTTCAAAGTTAATTGATGTCATGCTGAACCTCCTATCGGTTTTTCAATAACCGATTACACATATATTATCATCCGTTATTAATAAACCGGTCAAGAGTTTCTTCAAAATCATATTGACGTTTTTAAAAGTTAGTATATATGATGTAGCCATGAACAAAGAACATGCTGAAATGATTCTGGCAGAGTTTTCCCTGCCGGAGTACAGGGATATTCCTGATGTCGGTCTTTATCTGGACCAGGTCACGCGGTATCTGAACAGGATCCTCAATGCTTTCCCGAAGATGCAGGTAACAGGATCCATGATCTCGAATTACGTCAAGCAGAAGCTGCTTCCGAAGGCAATCAAAAAAGCCTACTCCAAAGAGCAGATCGCGATGCTGGTGATCATCGTGATGTCAAAGCGCATTCTTTCCATCGATCAGATCAGGATCGTCATGAATGATCTGAATGAAATTTATGACCCGGAAACATATTACACGATGTTCCGTACCCTTCTGGAGGAAGCTGTCAAGGATAAGACGGGTTCTTCAGAAAAAACGTGTGAGACACTGCTGAAGAATATCGCTTCAGGCATCTCACACGGTATGCTGATTGATAAATGTCTGGAAGAACAGGATCAGTGAGTGTCGATCCAGTTCTGCAGTTTTCCGATAAATGCTGAGGTATTGCTTTGATAAGGCTTCGGCTGGAATGTTTCGGCCTGTTTCAGATAAGGCGAGATATCCGACAGATCTTTCATGTAGATCAGATAGCCTTCACGGTCAAACGCTTCAAGCAGCTGGATCTGATGGTCATTCTGGTGTTCCCCGTACTGTGTCAGACGGGCAGCGCCGAGGATGATCTTTTTTTCTTTCAGAGCCGTCATGATCGTTCCGACTCCGCCATGCGTAATGATCACATCTGCCTGTTCAAGGTATTCTGCGAAACGGTC
>DMBB01000343.1 GCA_003446295.1 Erysipelotrichaceae bacterium | reverse complement strand
AAGTGTTGTTCTGGGGTAACACCTTTTATCCTCCAGGGGTAAACGGAATTATCCTGTGAACACAACTGTACTCAATACCAAATGAACGATGAAGACTTCGCAAAATGCGGGGTCTTTTTTGAAGCAAATTTTGAAATTGATCCGGGAAGAACGAAAAAGACTTCGGAACACTCCGAAGTCACGCTCGTGAAGATTTACGACGCAGGAATGATTCATTAATTGTCGTGTGTGAACAGCCGCCAGTTCTGATCAATGTAAATGGCGATATGATCGTCATCAATCCATTTATATCCGTAGTCTGTGCCGAAATTAGACTGTCCGTTCTCAGCAGGCAGTTCGGAACTATCCACTTCAGAAGTGATGCTTCCGTCAAAACTTGATGCAGGGGACAGCGGTATGAGTCCGGACGCATCCATACCCGTATCCAGGTAGAGCTTTCCATCCACCATAACACACGGAACGCGGTCATATTGTGAACTGTCAGAATGATCCGGATCACGTATCACATGTATTGACAACACTTCCGTCAGCTGCATCGGATAGGTCTCCAAAACATTTCCGGCAAATGAGACTTCAATGACATCACCGATCACGGGCTCCGGTGCAGAATCAGCATTCTGCAGCGGAAACGTTATCTGATCTCCTGCTTTGAAGTAATCGCCGCCTTCGATCACCTCTACAAGGTATGAAGGTGTTTGGCCTGCTCCTCCTTGGATGTTCAGGATCCTTCCCTGAAATGCGGCAGCTGCCGTGTCTTTTGTACGGAGAAGTGCCAATGCGGATGCGTAATCATCGGGACCGGTGTTGTAATATCTTACCTGGTCTTCAAATTGAACGCTGGCAATCCTTGGCTTCTGATAAACAGTGATGCGGTATCCTTCTTCAATGACGAACTGTATCGAACCGGGTGATGCAGGATGCTGCGGCGGAAGACGTTTTTTCGTCCAATGACAGTTTTCCAGATACTGAGCAAATTCCCTGTCATCGGTATCACCGATCTGGATCTCACTGCCGCTGACAGGGTAATTGATCACGTACTCCACGCCGTTCTGCCCGATCAGTGAGACCGCATTTTTATAATTCAGGAACGAAAGATCCTGTTCGTTATCTTTGGGGTCTGTCAGGAAGCATACCGCAACTACCAGGCTTATGAGCACAGCCGCAATGATCAGCCAGAATGCAGGCTTCTGATAATTCAGTACGCCTCTGACACGTTCTTTCACTCCCACTTCACCAAAGGCCAAGGGGCAGGCAAGCACCATATGTCTCTGCAGACTGCAGGAAACAAGTGCATTGGCATATGCTTTCTTTTCCGGCATTTCCAGATCACGGATGACTTTTTCATCACAGGCCATTTCAATATCTCTGCACAGCAGTATATAGGCGAGCCAAACAAGCGGATTGAACCAATGTATCGTCAGAATCAGAAATCCGATCAGCTTCCACAGATGATCTTTCCGCTTCAGATGAGCGTATTCATGCGCAAGGACATAAGCTCTTTCTGCTTCATTCAGATCGGAAGGAAGATATATGCGCGGTTTGAAAACACCGAGAATAAACGGAGACTGTATCCGGTCGCAGATCCATACATTATCCTGCAGTAAAGCTGCCTCATCGACCGTTCTGCGCAGCCGAAGACAGCTGATCGCTCCATAAATCAGCAGAGCGATGATCCCGGTGATCCAGACAATGCAAAGCACAAACAGCCATATCTGCATAGGATTGGCACTGTTTTCCGGGCTTGCTGCAAGTGAAGTACCTAATATAGGGTTGATCGCTTGATCGATCACAGATACGCCGCTGTTGATTGCCGGTATTTCTGCATAACCGATATGAGGATCGACCACTTCTGAACTCGGAATCAGACTGAAGCCGGTACTGACAGTAAACGGCATGACAAGCCGCAGACCGACCAGCCCCCATAGGGCGGCAGATATCCATCTGGGCGCTTTCTTCAGAAGGAGCCGGACTGCTGTTACAGCAAGTATCATCCAGCCTGAAGAGATGCTCATATTCAGAATTCTGATAAAGAGTGTTTCCATTATTTATCCTCTGCTTCATCGATCATTTTTCTGATCGCAGCTGCTTCTTCCCGGGAGATACTGCCGCCATTTGTGAATGCGGCGATAAACGCGGGGAGTGATCCCTCAAAGGAATCCTCTACAAACTGTCTCGATTGTCTGGAATAGAATTGTTCTCTCGACATAAGTGATGTGACCGTACCTTTGCTGTTTTCGAACAGTCCCTTTTCACACAGCCTCTTGATGACTGTGTGCGTCGTTGTGCGCTTCCAGCTGAACTCCTTCTCTGCAAGCTTAACAAGCTCTGTGGAAGTTACAGGCTCATGTTCCCAGATCATATCCGCAAAACGGCTTTCGATCACGCCTAACTGAATATCCGGCATCAGGCACCTCCAATCAGACTACTGATTGTAGTCTAGCTTTATACTACATAATGTAGTCTCTAGTGTCAATATGAGAGGATATGAACCTGGAATATAAACTGCTGAACTGCATTTAGATGAAGTTTGAAACAGCAGAATCAAATAAAAAAACTCTCAGATTAATGTACCTGAGAGCGCAGAGTATCTTTGAATGCTGCTCAGCAGCCTTTTCTGTCCAGACTGCAAGCCTGTCCGGAGGTCAGGGAAGCTTCCGGGATGAAGATCTCATAACCGTTTTCTGTCAGCCAGCTCTCCCAGTCTGTCCAGACCTTGCCGTTGTCATCAACGAGGGCAGGCAGGCCGATATCATTGACTGCCTTCAGATGATCAAATACCGGTTCCTTGTCACGGATCCTCAGGAAGGCGCCGAGGTTGCGGAGACTTTCAAGGATGTCGATAAATTCGTAAGGGGCGTTGTTGCGGTCCAGGTTTTCCTTCAGGACAACGCAGTAGGGGCATTTCAGGCTTCCGTATACTGTGGTCATACTGTTTCTCCTTTATACTGTCCAATTCATGGAATCTGTATCTGTATTGTATCAGATCAGGCCGATATGCTTGAAGGCATTCCAGATGCCGTCGTCATTGACATCGGTCGTAATGTAATCAGCTGCTTCCTTGATCTCCGGTCCGCCGTTGCCCATTGCAACATTGAATGCGCACAGTTCAAACATGGAAAGATCGATCTTTGCGTCACCGAAGGAGATCGTATCTTTCTGATC
>DMBB01000247.1 GCA_003446295.1 Erysipelotrichaceae bacterium | reverse complement strand
TTAATCAGTGGGTCGAGGGTTCGAATCCCTCGGGGGTCACCATGTGAAAAGAAGCGTTCCTGAAAAGGAACGTTTTTTTACGCTTTATTACACCGTACCGGGTGTCTTTTCCGGAGAATACTGCTGTTATAATGAAAATGAACAGATAACAGGTGACAGTAAGGAATATGCATAAATACAGAGGTATAAAGATCATGGTTGTATTTCTCTGCGCGTTAAGCAGTATCGGACTTTTCGGCTGCGGTGAAAAGACCGTAGGAAAGAACATTAAATACGGAAATATCACAGAGTTTTACTGGACATACTCCAATATCAATTTCAATGCGGAATACCAGCGCTATCATTTCTTTACGGAAGACGGGAAGTATATGTTCTTCCATGAACACCGGGAAAGAAAAAATCAGTATGGTCCGTGCACGGAGGAGGATACGACAGCTGTCGGAACTGTTGAACTGAGCGAAGATGAGTGGAATACAATGCTTGATCTGATTGCGGACGGACATGTGACGAAGCGTACGGATGATGCATCAGCCGGAAGTTCCGGTCCGTGGACTTATCTGTACTGGCAGGGCGATCAGGGAAAGTATCAGGTGTTTGAATTTGCGGATCCGGAGAAGGCATTCGGGTTTGAGGATTTCTGCCGGACACTGGCGGAATCCTGATCTGCAGGAGGTATTGTTATGATCAGGGAAATCGGAAGACTGTTGGTCATGGCAGCAGGGTTCGGGCTGCTGGCAGGATGTATCCGTAAGCCTCAGGTGATGGACGGACCGGATATGATGTATGAATTTGCATCTTATGAACTGGTCGGGGACTGGACGGAAATCAATGCGGAAAAACCGTGGAAGCTTTCCTTTACCCGGGATGAAATCACATGTACAGACGATGCCGGGAACAGTTCTGTCTCTGCCTTCAGTTATGAGCTGGATCATTCTATTGACAAGGGAACACTGATGTTCCAGACGGCCGATTTTGTGTTTGATGAGCTGCTGTTCGAGAGAGTCGAAATCGGGTATCACAAAATAAGTCTGCTGTTTGATACGGACGGCAATGCTGTAAAGCATGTGTTTGTCAGAGACAGTGATCTTCACTATATACCGGAAGGATATGCACCGGCACCGTTTGAAGAAGAAGCTGTCAAAACGGAAACGGTTGATCAGGAAGCACTGGATGCGGAATTCCGGAAAATGCTGGAAGGTGTATGGGTGACGTTTTATACGGAGGATTACAGCGGATATGCCTTTGCCGGGGCCGAGAATCTGACCAACATCACATTCAATGATGAAGGTTCGGTATGGCTGTTCAATGACGGCAGTACGATGAAAATCAGTTATACGCTTGAGCCGGCAGACAGCAATTATGCAAGGACACTGCAGCTGTACAACGCTTCGGCATTCTATCCGCCGTATCCGCAGATGGAATACCGTCTGAAGAACATTGACGGGCAACAGATACCGGTGCTCTTCGGGGCAACTCCGACTGACGGGGGACCCGCAGATCTGCAGATCGATATCGGATTTGTAAAGGAAGCGGATCTCACATCAATTCCAAAAGGATACCGCGGTGATCTGGCCAATGATTATGCGGCAGAACCGGCTGTGCGTGAAGCATATGCCATTGCGGATGTGCGTGAGAGTGCGCAGTGGCTGGGCAAGACGTTTGCGGAAATTGGTGCCGATGAAAAGTATATGCATGATGGTGCCCTGGCCTTTGAAGGAAAGCTGTTTGAGGAGAACGTGCAGGGAAATGCCTACTTCGAGGATACATGCACGAAAACGGCAGTACAGGTTAAGACCATGACGCTTGAGGAATGCCTGGAAAAGCTTACGGAACAGTACGGGGAGGGCAAGGAATACCTGACACCGTACATGGGCGGTGTCGGTGCCGTGAAGGGATATGTATTTGACAGGGATACGTATGTGATAGATCTGCATCAGGGCAGTGAACAGGATTTTGTGACGGTGGAATTCAGACTGCCGGAATAATACAGACCAGACAAAAGAGCGCGCCGGAAGGCGCGTTTACTTTGTGCGGAAGTATATATCCTCCGCACGATGCGTGATTCAGTATGAACTTATTACCAAATAAAGAATCTGAGAATCAGATAGGCGGCGCCTGCCATCAGCAGAGCAGTGATACTGATATAGAGGCAGCCCTGTAAGAATCCGATAAAATGAAATCTGTAGTCCTTGTATCCTGCACATCCTTCGGTGCCGGGCAGAACCAGCCAGTCGGGTGTAATCGTACATACCAGAAGCCAGTCCATGATGATCAGATCAACGATGTTCCAGGTGAAAGCAATGATCCACGTGTAGAAGAAGATACGCAGGAAGGTATCCTGCTGATGCCGGAAGTAGAGTATCGGGAAGACGGCCAGAATAACAAACAAGGCCAGTGAGGCAATGCCTTCCCAGAGTTTTGCCTGCTTCTTCTGTTTTTCATCCGGTTTCCGGAGAGTTGTCTTCTCCTTGATGTCTTCGGGGTATTCATGAACCATCTCCCAGGGAAAGCATTTCAGAAGCATATAAACATAAGCAATCCATAATACGGACCAGATCATTCCGTTAATCAGCGCACTTGTCAGCATATATTTCATCCTCTCTTGTATATGGAAAGCACAGCTCTTTACGATGATATTTGCGGTTGCTTCAGTTGACGAACAATGTGCAGATCCATGCGGCCAGTGCAGATACTGCCGGGAATATAACCAGGAGTTTCAGCAGCTGGCTTCTGATATTGAATCCGTACTTCCGTCCCTCCATAACATGCTCTGCCTCAGGATAGTAATACTGAAAGAAATGGAACTTCAGAAGCAGGAAGTTATCAATGAGCGCCATGTCGCATATTTTGTAAACCGTAAAGATCGTTATGAATCTCGCAAAGAACTGCATGAACGTAAATCCGCTTCTGATGCCGTCCCAGACCGCAATCACACCCACTCCGAGAATCATCAGAACAGCCATGATAAACAGTGTCCATCCGATTGCTCTGGCACCGTAGAAGAGTTCTTTATTTCTTTGTACCAGCACTTCCTGTGCTTCCTTGGGAGCAGAGGAAAACAGTTTGTTGTCCTGGATGAATGCAACAGCTGACAGCAGCATCAAAGCCATCGATGCGCAGAAGACGATTGTAAGAAAAACAGTCAGAACCATAATGCTTTCCCTCCATAACAGACAGAGCAGGATGCACCTTGTGAACCCCGTTCATAAGAATATAAACTTTGCCAGTTAGAAATAACTAACTGCATACAATATATATTCGGCATTCAGGAATTACAATAGGGCAGTCGGGTTTTGCGTTCTTCGCTGTACGGAGTGCCCGTAAAGCAGGAAACCCACTGCACAGGCAGTGGGAATATCAGTCTTCTATGTGTTTTATGATTCTGGCCGGGTTTCCTGCAATCACCACATGATCCGGGAACGATTTTGTTACTACGGATCCGGCACCGATTACCGTGTTATCGCCAATGGATACTCCTGCAAGAATCGTCACACCGCCGCCGATCCATACGTTGTCGCCAATCGTGACGGGTTTGGGAATGCCGATCTTCTTCTGCCTGGATTCTGCGTCCAGCGGATGACCGATTGCATAGATGCATGTTTTAGGACCGATCATGCAATGTGCTCCGATACGGATAGGAGCGGCATCCAGGAATATACAGTCAAAGTTCAGGAATAAATCATCGCCCACGAAAATGTTATATCCGTAATCACAGTGGAAGGGAGGCTTAACGGTAATCTTATCTCCGCAGGATCCTAACAATTCTTTCATCAGTTCATGTCTTAGTGACTCATCTTCAGGAGAGCTGTTTAAACGTGAACACAGGATACGTGCATTCTTCTTATCTTCCATGAGCTGCGGATCGTTTGTGAAGAACGGTTCACCGTCTGTCATTTTTTCACGTTCGGTTTTCTTGTTGTTTTCCATAATTACCTCTGTAACCGCTGTTCAGCATCATAACACTGATTGTCTATATCTGAAGGTACCGAAAAATACCTGACAAGTCAAATCCGAAGCATTGT
>DMBB01000171.1:2097-2921 GCA_003446295.1 Erysipelotrichaceae bacterium | reverse complement strand
TTGAACGCGCCGTTGAACCGGCCTTTCTTTTCATCAGGCACATATGCCTGTGTGGCGGATATGCGGATCGTCCAGCTGGTCACTCCCAGCAGTCCGCTGAACAGCATGAGTATGAACATGACCGGTATCGGTGTGAACAGATAGATGCCGTCCAGTACAGATGTGCCCAGGTAGACGAACATGGCGATCATAAACTTCCGTTCTGCGGGGATGCGCATGCGGTAATGCATGCCCCCGCCGATCGCTCTGCCGGCAACAGAGGCACCCATGACGACCATGTATACATATTCACCGTTGCTGAAGGTCTTCCTGAAATACGGCAGCGTCAGGACATTTGAGACGCCGTATATCAATGCGGAAAATGTAAAGTAGGCAGCGATCGCCAGCAGGCCTTTGTCTTTTCTGAGATAGTTAAATCCTTCATGAATATCACTCAGCACCTGCCTGATGCGATGCTGTGCATCTTCGCTTTTTTTCTGAACGTCGATGTATTTTTCGGTCGTTCTGATCTGTGTTTCCATCACTGCCGCCAGGAAGAAGCACAATGCGTTGACAGCCAGAAGCGGCGAGATGCCGACCTGTTTGTAGACAAAGGTCGAGACAGGCACCATAACCACAGCCAGTGTTTCCAGAACTGAAGCGATCGAATACGCCTTGGAAAAGTTGCCTTCCGTGATCAGCAGCGGGTAAAAGCTCTGATAAGCGACCATGTAGATCGAGTGGATCGTTCCTACCAGGAATACAAGCACAGCAAAGGACGGGAAGTTGAACCATCCGGTACTCAGTACGTACGCAGCAGCACCATACAGGATGCTGGACATGAA
>DMBB01000171.1:0-1973 GCA_003446295.1 Erysipelotrichaceae bacterium | reverse complement strand
ATGATCTGCGGAATGGTAAATACCGCCAGGAAGATCGCGTACAGCATTGTTGATTCAGTAAAGTCAAGGACCATCAGACTGATTGCAAAACCGGACATTGCATTTCCGAGCATGGAAATGACGCTGCCGATGGTTATGATCGTAAAATCTCTGGTCCAGAGCGTGTTCTCTGTATTCATGGCATTATTTTACACTAGAGAACAGAAAATAAAAGTGAGTACAGCGAACATTATTGTACTCACTTATTAAGTTTTCTTTCTGCAGATCACCTGCATGATTTCAGCTTCGTCATGAATGGAAACTGCCGCAGGCAGTACTGCATCAAATACATTGAATCCCGTCTTACAGGATCACCTGAATATTGTTGACAGGTTCAAAGTCGATCACCGGGTGCTTCATGATGTACTCAGCCAGGATCTCGACCATGGAGTTCTGGATCTCTTTGACGATCGGTGCAGTCTTGATCATATTGAAGTTGCCTCCGCCTGCAGCGCGGTAGTTATTGACAGCGAGCGTAAACACTTCATCGTCCGCAATATCTTTGCCGAAACGTGTCAGACGTGTGATCCTTGATCCGATTGGATTTGATACACAGATGGTATATTCGATACCGTCCAGCATATCGTAGTTGAAGTGCTGCGGTTTGGGATAGTCATACTGCGGTGATACGATGATCTGACCGTCACATGCCGTAAAGAACTCAGCATCTTTTTCCAGATATTCCCTCAGAACTTTTCCGGTAACCTGTTTTACGACTAGTGTATTGGGATACACATAGGTCGAAACAAGGTCTCTCATTGTGATCTGTTCCGGGAATCCTGTTGCATGCAGGAACAGCGCATTTGCGGCGATCTGTGCTCCGGTCGCTTCAAGCGTCACCTTGTTCAGGAATGTGATCAATTGTGACTTATGCACCCTTGCGTCATTTTCATCATGGATCACAAGATCCACGGCACTTCTGCCAAGCGGCTGGTCCAGCCATATCTGGCATCTGTCCTCTTCATCCTGCAGCAGTTCCAGCAGTTCCTCATCAGGTTCGCATTCTGCCTTCAGGACCTGTGTACGGATCTCTTTGGTATCTCCGTCCAGTTCGATCACGGCAAGTTCCCTGCCGTTGTCGAATGTCTGTGTATACGCAGTGCCGTTCAATACGCCGCTGAGACTGCGGTGCTGATGACCTGTGATCAAAAGATCCAGACCGTCGATCTCAGCACACATGCGCCAGCCCTGGTTTTCACCGGTCTCGTCTTCAGTGGGTTCTCCGCTTTCCAGATCCCGCTCAAAGCCGCCGTGATATACCCCGACCACGAAGTCTGCTGATTCCTTTTCCCGTATCTCGCGTACGACCTGTTTTGCTGTTTCCAGCGCATCGCAGAAAGCAAAGCCTACGATATTCTCAGGTTGTTCCCAGTTTGGAATATAATGCGTATCAACGCCGAATAAAGCGATCCTGACGCCGTTAGGAAATGTATGGACTGTATAGCGTTTTCCTACGGACTGTCCATGGTAAAGCACATTGGCAGTTATGCAGTCACAGCCTACGCCGTTCAGATATGCAAATAACGTATCCGGTCCGTAGTTGAAATCATGGTTTCCCAGATTGACATAGTCATAGTGCATGTGGCGCATGACTTTGGTCATCGGTTCCTCGGACGATTCCTCTTTGGTGTGATGATAGAACGTCAGTGGGCTGCCTTCAAGCACATCCCCGTTGTCAATGAGGATCGTATTTTCATCTCTGAACTTTTTGATCAGTGTGCTCACTCTCGACAGGGACTGATTCAGCGGTTTTCTGTCCGCATAGGAAAACGGAAAGACATAACCGTGGATATCGCTTGTCGCAAGGATCCTGACAGTTCGGCTCATGCTTTGCCTCTTGCCAGTCTTGCGCGGATCTTTGTTGAGAAGTACTCAATGATCAGAACGAGCAGGATCAGAGCCCACAGGAAGGCTCCTACGATGACCCATCTTCT
>DMBB01000090.1 GCA_003446295.1 Erysipelotrichaceae bacterium | reverse complement strand
TCCTGTACTTCATCTGGAGATGGGACCGTGAATATCACTCCATGAAAGGCATGTGGGCATCCGCCTTCAGGCTGATCGGCTGCTATCTGATCGGATTTGCCATGAGCGGCGTCGTAGTCCTGCCGGAAGCGATCTCCATTCTGTCCAATTCCCGTGTCGGTGCCAGAAGCGCGACGCTGGTCTTTGACTCTGTGCTTCCCTATCTTGATTACCTGACGGGACTGTTCACACCCACCAGCATGCTGGCAAACAGGGGTGCGGAAATATCACAGCTGTATTCCTACAATACAGAGAATTATTCCGTTATGGCGGTATTCCTCTGGGGATCATCTCTCTGTTCCCTGATGGTGCCGCAGTATCTGTTCGGCAAACACAGGGAAAAGAGCTCTGTGATATCCGTGATCGTGATCACGCTTGTCGCTCTGATCCCGATCCTGTCCAGCGCAATGCACGGGTTCAGTGAACCTTCCTTCCGCTGGCTCGGTTCTGTCAGTTTCTTCCTGATCGCAATGATCCTGCCGCTGATTGAAGAACCCGACATGGATCAACGGGTACTGTTATGGTCACTTCTGGCAGCTTCCATCGTGCTTGCAGGAGGAACAGCCCTGATCGCTCTGGCAGACGGGAAAGAACTGTCATTGATCAAAGATGACTATTACCTTGTACTGATCTGTCTGCCATCCCTGCTGGTCACCGGAGCAGCCCTGTATTACCGGATGACCAAAGTCATTATGCCGGTCATACTTGCCGAGCTGTGTCTGGTATCGTGGTTCACCTATTTCGGTTCACCATCCTTCAATTATCTGAACAAGGTGGATATGGACCGCACAGCATCCATTCTCGGTGAGAAAGGCTATTATCAGGATTGGGTTGCTCAGTTTGACCCGGAAAGCCGTCAGGAAGTGGTCAGACATTATATTGACTCCTGGGGGGTTTACTGGGGTTTAAGTACAAACTTCAATCTCTACTATGATCTGATGGGACTGATGTCCTATGACAGTACCTATACAGCCAGCACGAATGATCTGAAGCTTCTTGATCAGGACCATGTACAGGACTACCTGCCATGGACCTTCAATATCACGAATCCCGACATCATGACGCTGGTCTCCACGAAATACGCAGTTGTCGCTGAAGAAAGCCAGGTTCCGTTTACCAACGCAGAATATATCACCGATTATGCAGGTATGCCTGTGTACAGAAACAACGATTATTACAACTTCGGAAAAACCTATACGGACATCATGACGTATGATGACTATGATCCTTCAATGACAGGTCTGCTGAGATCCAGGCTGATCGTCCATGCGGAAGATTATGATGAGATCAAAGCACTGCTTGGAAATGAAGAAATCACAGGCTTTGAAGAAGCTGTTCCTGACGGGAACAACTATTATGCAACGCTGACGGTCAATGAACCCGGATTCGCTGTCATGGCTGTTCCCTGGCATAAAGGATGGTCTGTAACAGTCAACGGCAAAGAAGTCAAAACATATGCTGTAAGCGGCGGCCTGACCGGTATCCCGGTCGTCTCCGGAACAAACAAGATCGTCGGTACATTCACACCGGTCGGATTAAAAGCCGGCATGTACGCTACCATCGCAGGTACAGCCGGATTCATCCTGCTGATGATCATTGATACGATATTGAAGCACAGGAAACAGTAAGAGACGGCCCGATCGCCGCCTCTTTTATTCTGCTCTTGTAAATGTTCCTGTGTATGTCTCGTATGTGACCGAGTCGATCACCTTGGAGAACATTTCATCAAATACGACGATGTTGATGCCCGGAGTACCTTGTGAGTATTCCGTGCTGTCGATCCTGACGGATGACCAGCTGCCTACGGATCTGCCTGCACTTTCGATCGTATAGGTATGATGCCTGTTCATGAACTGTGCTGTATGTGACAGGAATGAAGAACCTGATTCTTCGTAGACCCCTTCATCGGATATGACTGCCGTATAGCCTGTTTCGTACATTCCCTGCAGACTGACCGAGAGACCCAGTTCACTCCACAGCTGCCTGATGCGGTCACTTTGATCTGCACCGGCATCTTCACTGACGGAAATGAACACGGTATATGCCGGGTCATTCAACAGGCTGAGATATGTTTCATAATCATCTGTTTTCTTCAGCAGATCATTTCTGACGGCATGTTCGTGATAGACGCTGCATGACTCATACTGCTCGTCATGAACAGGCTGTATGCCTGCTGTTTCACTGAGATACTTTCCGATCGCATCCGAGAACTTCAGGGCACCCGGGAGATTTGCATGTGCTGTGACATTTTCTTCCGGCAGTGATGCGCCGATCGAACGGTACAGGTTTTCTTCACAATAGTTCAGATACTCGATGCCATGTTCTGATGCATAGGATGTCAGCAGATTGTTGATACTGTCGTTCATCTGGTTGCCCGGCAGATCGATCAGGATCAGTCGGATCCCCTTTTCTCTGCAGAGTTCCGTGATCCTGTCCAGATAGACACCCATATGCTCATCAAATTCCGTCATCGCTTCTGCATCTGACGGTACGAATGCCTCATATGTCTCCGGTCCGTTTTCATAGAGCGGGGCGAATCCTTTCAGAGGAGCTCTCTGCATGGATGTATCGTAATCATCGATCGTCAGTACCTTCCAGCGCTCATGGTAACGAAGGTTCGTCAGATAGTAGCTGAGTTCATCCTGACCTTCATCGATCGTACAGATATCATGTAC
>DMBB01000411.1:15602-15731 GCA_003446295.1 Erysipelotrichaceae bacterium | reverse complement strand
TTGTACCTTTGGATTTTTCTGTACCGATGGAGGAATACCATTCAGCACCGTTCAGCAGGATCTGCGGAACGTTAGCGAGTGTTTCGACGTTGTTGATGCTGGTAGGCTTGCCCCAGACACCGGATACTG
>DMBB01000411.1:5702-15480 GCA_003446295.1 Erysipelotrichaceae bacterium | reverse complement strand
GCTGTTTCTTCACCGCATACGAATGCACCGGCACCGAGTCTGATCTCGATATCGAAATCAAATCCTGAACCGAAGATGTTCTTGCCGAGCAGTCCGAGTTCTTTTGCCTGTTTGATGGCAACCTTCAGTCTGTGGACAGCGATCGGATATTCAGCACGGATGTAAATGTAACCGAGATGTGCACCGACAGCATAAGCCATGATAGCCATACCTTCGATGATCGCATTCGGGTCACCTTCCAAAATGGAACGGTCCATGAATGCACCCGGATCGCCTTCGTCGGCGTTGCAGATGACATACTTTTCATCACCGGGCTGGTCTTTTTCAAACTGCCATTTTACACCGGTCGGGAAGCCTGCGCCGCCGCGTCCTCTCAGACCGGACTTCTTCATTTCATCGATGACTTCCTGAGGCGTCATTTCAGTCAGTACTTTACCGAGAGCAGAATAGCCATCCATTGCGATATATTCGGAAATATCTTCCGGATTGATCTTACCGCAGTTTCTCAGAGCAATACGCTGCTGTTTCTCATAGAACTTGATCTTGTCGATGTCGACGATCTTTTCACCAGTTTTGAGGTCTTCATCACTGAGTTCAAGATCCTTGACAACACGGCCTTTGTAGATGTGCTCAGCGACGATACGCTCAGCATCTTCAGGCTTTACATGGCTGTAGAAGATCTTATCAGGATAAACAGCTACGATCGGGCCCTTCTGGCAGAGACCGAAGCATCCAGTCTTGACGACCTTAACTTCGTTTTCGAGTCCGTACTTCTTTAATGCTTCTTCAAAATTTTCAACGATCTGCGCCGAGTTGCTGGCAGAGCAGCCTGTACCGGCACAGGTTAATATATTCATGCGATACATGAATTATGCCTCCCTTTTAGCAGCATCTACGGTGTATTCGTCAACGATCTGACCTTTTCCGATGTGCTCAGCTAAAATCTTATCGGCCTTTTCAGGTGTTACATGAACGTAAGTCGTATGAGACCCATCCTTACCGTAGACTTCTACGATCGGTTCATATACACACATACCGATGCATCCTGTCTGAGTAACAACACAGTTATAGTCTTTCTCTGCTGTTTCTTCGACAAGACGGTTCAGCACCGGACGCGCACCGGCAGCGATTCCGCATGTTGCCATACCGACAACAACTCTGTAATCTTTTCCGCCTTCACGCATCTCGACTTTTTTAAGTGCTTCTTCACGCATTCTTTTCAGATCTTCCAGGCTCTTCATTGTAAGTCCTCCTTCACATGTTCAATCCCTTCGTTAATATAATCCTTCACCCAGAGAAGTATTTCCGGCTCAAGCAGACTGACGCCGTCCAGCATGGC
The DNA here is from genome assembly GCA_003446295.1 of Erysipelotrichaceae bacterium. The sequence goes on along the minus strand of DMBB01000411.1, from coordinate 14,141 downwards.
TTTTACTTCGTCGGACTGAAAGATAAAATCTGACTTGTCATTTGAATATTTCAGAACATAGCTGATGTTTTCATCAGCCTGTATGCAGTACATCATCATTTCACCGATATTTCCCAGAGGCGGAGTATCGATCCAGTCTCTCTGAAGCTCGGCTGTGATGAGGGTTCCCGTGCCGGGCCGGCTGTTGATCTCAAAGCGGCCGTTGCACATATCTGTGAGTCCCTTGAAGAAAGCGACCCCCATTCCCACTTTTCTTGTTTTTCTGGTAGTTGTAAACGGATCTGTGACTTTTGCGACAAACTCTTCGCTCATACCCTTTCCATCATCTTCCAGATGTACCTGGATCAGGTTCTCTTTTACGGATTCCGTTATTGTCAGATAGATATGCGATGCGCCTGCGTGGATACTGTTCATCAGCAGTTCCAGTATCTGCATCGCAAGATCTTCCATCATTGCAAATCACCCCACAGTCGTGCAACCGTTTCTTCGGAGATCTCATTGACGGCTTCTGATATGTCGATCAGATTGTGCGCATCTGAATCGATCAGCCATTCCGTTTCATTTTCTTTGATCCACGGATTGCGTGCAAGCACATCTTTGATCTGTTCCGGACGCTTGATCTCAAGTCCGTCATACGGCAGATCCGGCGGAATGAATCCAAGCTGTGTCGTCACCGAATTCTTACGGTCAACAACATGTGCCAGTATTGCTTTTCCGCCTGTCCGGTGTATCTCCTCTACACATTCTTCCAGTGTTGCGGTCAGAGATACGATCAGAAGCTGCGGTTCTTTGCCGATGATCTCGTCATTGGCGTTCATGATCAGCTGGTTTCCGAAGTAATTCTCATCATTCGGAATTCCCGGCATATGCGCATCGATCCATGGCTGCAGAGACAGAGCGGCTTCCAGCCTTCTGTACAGTGCAAGCACATGAACTTCTTCACTGCTTTCCAGTTCTGCTCCGAACAGCATGCCGATTCCGATGTTGCGGGCGGCTTCTGCTGCAGCAGGCAGCTGCTTCGTGGAGTTATGATCCGTCACTGCGATCAGATCAAGTCCTTTGATCAGTGCCATGTTGCATATATTGTTCGGAGTCATTTCGTTTTCAGCACAGGGTGACAGACAGCTGTGCATATGCAGATCATAGAACATCAGACACCCAGCTCTATCAGTTTTCTTGCTGTTTCAAAGACAGGCAGATCACTCTCGATCAGAGCAATGTCTTCATCTTCTGCCCTGGAGATCACATTCTCAGGGAAGTGAGCTCCTTCAGCAAGAATAACGCAGGAGAATTCTCTCAGCACGGCTACGGCGATGACATTGATATGACTCTGCACCGTGATCCATGCCTGATCAGGCTGCCCTTTGCCCATGACCCAGCTCAGCAGGTCACTGCAGTATGCACCGTTGATCTCCTTCGTTACATCAGCATCTTTTGTGACAGGCTTCCATCCTGTCTGCTCAATCAGCTGTTGAATTGTCATCGGATCCTCCTTTGATAGCCGAGAGTATACGGCAATTGCTTAAATCTTTCCTGCCTTTCGCGATCTCCTCTGCCATGATCCTGCACGTCTGCATGCCGCAGGCACTGCAGTCATAACCGGGAAGATGTTCCAGTACTTCGTTGACGCGGTTGAAATACTGCATTTTTTCTTTGAAAGAACGTCCGTCTTTCCGTTCATTGATCACTGTACCGTACAGGTCCTCCAGAGGCAGGTCTGTTACAGGCAGTCTGCGTTTGCCGGTCAGTTCATCAATGTTGTTGCGGTTCAGATAACTATTGCCCCAGAGAAGATGTCCGCCGATGCATCCGTTAAAGCACGGGAACAGATACAGCAGTTTAAACGTATCCAGAAGTCCGAATTCTTCCATATTCAGGATACTGTTGATCTTGTCGTATCCATCAGCGATCAGGTAATCCGGACGCTGCATCATAACAGCCGGATTGCATGACTGCAGACCTTCTCTGCATAGCGTGACATCGATCTTCCCCTTTTTCATGTTCTGCTTGATCTTTGGGAATATATCGACGAGTGCTACAGCATGATCAGTTTCATAATGCTGTCCGCCGTACGGGTATTTCGCAAGTGTCAGCTTTGACTCACACTCGCAGAACAGGAAAATTCCGATCTTATCCCCATTGGGGCGTTTTCTGATCTGCCGGGCCATGATCTCGCTCGGATAATTGAGCGGGATCATATGCTCCATCAGCATCGGATATGTTGTCTCAACAAGACGGTTGACAACTGGACAGAAGGAAGCGATTCCTCCGCCCTCTTCCATTTCCGATGCGATCCGCCATGTTTCTTCCATCAGCTGACCTTCCAGCGGTGAAAGATCAACTACTTCGTCAAATCCAAGAGATTTGATCGCATAAAACATTTCTTCAGCTTCTTCAATGCTCGAGCAGCTGCTGCTGAGCGAGCTCGGAAGCATACATACGGTATATTCGTAGCTTTCAATATCATCCAGCGTGCTTCCCTGAGCGATGAGTCCCCTGCTGTGACATGCTCTGATGCACAGACCGCAGTTGATGCAGCGCTCCTGATTGACATGGATCCGGCTCTTTTCCATTGTCAGTGCGGATGTCGGACATGCTTTGACGCATTTCAGACACTTGACGCACCTGGATAAGGTATACGTTACTGCAGATTTCCGATTCATTCTTCAACCCTGAATGTGAGGAAAATACTTGTACCGGCCGGAGATGATTCGATCGTGAATTCATCTGATACACGTTTGATGTTCGGAAGGCCCATGCCCGCTCCGAATCCCAGTTCTCTTGCCTTTTTGCTGGCGGTTGACCATCCCGGTGTCATGGCTTTTTCCAGATCCGGGATACCGGGGCCGTTGTCCTGGAAGATCAGATGGATCATTCCATCTTCTGTTACATCGAGATAAACGACTCCGCCCCAGGCATGAATGATCATATTGATCTCTGCCTCATAGGCTGCTACTGCGATCCGGCGCATGACTTTCGGATCAACTCCAACCTGCTTCAGGGTAGACTTGATCTGACTGGATGCCATACCGGCATTTGCATAATCGTCACGCTCAACGCGGAATTCCTTCTGAAGAATCTTGTTCATGATATTGAACCTAATCCCTGTCCATACAGGATACCGCATGTTTCATACATCGTATATGTTGTAGTAAACAGGTTGATATCCATACTCTGAGCCATCATCAGATCAGCCCCTGCCAGTTTCTTTCCGCGGACAAACAATACTGTTTCAAGATCCAGCATTTCAGCGGTGCGCAATACCTGCGCATTGCACAGACCGGTGATCAGAATCGTGTGCTCAAATTCATCCTGAATCAATGCCAATGCGTCTGACATCAGGTCACTGGCGAACGCAGCTTTATAATCTTTAGTCAGACGTTCTTCATTACTGACCACCAGGGGTTCGGCATGCACTGCCCTGATGATGTCGCTGCACAGCATGATCAGGCCTGTCCTGTAACTTCAGTACTCTTGATCAGAGAGATCTCTTTTTCGAGTTTAGCAGGTGTGCAGCTGCCGATAACCTTGCCGTCAATGACGACTACCGGAGCAAGTCCGCATGCACCGAGGCATCTTGTTGCGTCAAGAGAGAATAAACCGTCATCACTTGTTTTGTTGATCTGAGCACCTGTCAGGTCGATCGCACGATCGATGAGTGCCTGGCTTCCTTTTACATAGCAGGCTGTACCGAGACATACGTTGATGACATGCTTTCCTTTCGGATTTGTTGTGAACTGGGCATAGAAATTGACAACGCCGAATACTTCAGCAGGACTGGTTCCCGTTGCTTCAGCAATCTTTGTCATCGCTTCAAACGGAATGTAGCCAAAGTAGTCCTGAACTTCATGCAGCATGACAATTACGGGTCCCGGCTCATCTTTATGAGCCGCAACGATCTCGTCCAGTTTCATGAGTGATGCTAAATTCAGTTTCTCCATCTTTGTTCCTCCTTCTTTCTATACAGGATCAGCAGATCAAACAGCTGATCCAAAAGAATCGATATGATAATAATGACCACAGTCCAGGCAATCAGTCTGTCTGTCTGCAGATACAGTCTGGCATAGGACATCTGTCTTCCGATGCCGACCCTGACCTGGCCGATCACTTCAGCCATGACTCCTACCTTAAACCCCATGGAAGCGGCAGTTTTTCCGGTAGTCAGGACTTCTGTCAGGATCAGAGGCAGTGTTCTGTATCTGAGTTTTCCGAGGAATGATTCACGATAGATCGATCCGACATCTTTCAGTGAAGAATCCTCCTGGTCCATTGCGTTGATAAAACTGTTGTAGAAAACAGGAAATAAAATCATAAAACTGACTGCAGAGACTGCTCCTTCTGAACCAAGCCAAATGATCGCGATAATAATGTAGCTTGCATTGGGGATCGTTTTGGTCAGAACATGGATCGGCGTGAATATTGATCGCATAGCGGGACTGTAGTCAGATAATATGCTGAATATCATGGCACATACCATTGAGATCAGAAATCCTTTTGCAACACGCAGTGTAGTCATCAGTACGGAAGTATAGAGTACTTCTGATCTGAGGAGTCCGAGCAGGTATGAACCTACCTGCGCAGGATATGGGATCAGGATATCATTTCCAACAGCAGCAGCCATCAGATGCCACAGAAAGATCAGTATGAAGACTGTAATCAAGCCGGTTCTTTTCGCCATACAAACCCCTCTGCCACACGCTGACATTATATCATGTTAACTGCAAGTTCAAACTTGTGCAACATGATATTTTTGAAAAAAAACCCTGATTCCGTCAGGGTTTTGCGGACTTACTTAATGACTGCAGTTTCGCTGCTTTCAATGCCGAACAGACCGAGGAATTTGTCGAGCTGTTCAACACATTCAGAAGCTTTTACGACTGAAACACCCATTCTGTCCCAGACTTTTCCGACGATTGCGGAATTGGGTACGCCAAGTGTTTCTGCACCAATCGCATCGATATCAGCAATGACATCTGCCTTATCGCTGGCTGCTGCTTTTTCAGCATAAGAAGCCATTTCAGCGATCATAGCGTCATACAGATCCTTGTTTTCTTCATAGTCTGCTGAACGAACATACAGACCTGCCTGAGGATATCCGTCTCCCCATGCTTCCTGAAGGTCAACTACGATCTTGTATTCTTTGCCGGATTCCTTTGCTTTTGCAATTGTAGCTGTAGCAGCCGGTTCAGCAAGCAGAGCACCGTTTGCCTTGTCGGACAGCAGAGCTGCCTGTGCATCAGTTACTGAATCATACCATGTTACATTTGCAGCAGGTTCCGGATACAGTGATTTGAATACGAGTCCGCCGACAGCATTTTCACCGAAGAGAGCAAGTTCAGCATCAGCGTTGTCAATGATGTTCTCATCGTCAGCAACGATATACATATTGCCCCATGTAACAACAGCAAGCATTCTGTAGTCTGTCTTGCCTGCTGAAGCAAGCTTTACGCCAAGGTTTGTCGGAGCTACGATAACATCGAATTCAGGTTCCGGATTGACCAGAGCTGCCTGAAGATTTTCAGGACCGTTGACGATCTGTGCATTCGTGTTGCCCTTGAGTATCGGCAGCAGTGACAGAGACGGTGCTCCCATCGGAGCGATGATCTTCAGTTCGCTGAAGTCATATGATGTTTCTTCGGGTGCTGCAGTTTCGATTGTTTCAGCAGTTGCTTCTGCTGTGGCTTCAGCTGTTGCTGCAGCTGTTTCTTCAGGTGCTTTGGCACCGTTGGAACATCCTGCAAGCAGCAGCGCACTTAATACAATAGCGCTGAATTTTTTCATTTCTTTCCTCCTGAACAGGCATTACACTGCCTGCAACGTATCCTATTGTACACTAATGAAAATATATATCAATAGTTTGATAATTTATTAACAAATGTAAGCCCTTACTGAGTAATATACTCAATGAAACAAAGCAGCTGTATAGAAAAAGCCGTGATCTGTGTTCCTGATAGAACCTGCACGGCTTGATGATTATGCTGCTGCCCTTTCCTGACGGTATTTCTTTTCGCAGGCTGTTTCCCCGCCTTTGCTGTGATGGTTTTCGATACAAGCATCACATTTTCTGTAATTCGGGCATCCCGCTTTTTCCCCTCTCGGACAAGGGCACTTCTCAGCATTGTAAAGATACTCCGGTCTGTTTTCTGTAGTTGTCATATTGTTCTCCCTGTATAAGTTATTCTCCTGTAAAAATTATACTCTGATATGATCATTTTATGTTTTCAAAAGTATGCTGACTTCAGACTGAAAAACCGGATCAATGATCCGATAGAATTCATCTTTTCATGATCCGGTTTATCGATTATTCAGTCGGGAACATTCTGGCGGCAGAAACAGCCAGCTTCCATCTGTCATACAGATGTTCAGACTTTTCCTTTTCCATGGAAGGCTCATATGTTTTTGAGCTTTCATCGGATGTTTCGAGTTCGTCTGTATCTTTCCAGAAGCCTACTGCCAGGCCTGCCAGATGAGCAGCTCCCAGAGCAGTAGTTTCAACGTTTACTGGACGTATGACATTGCACTGAAGAATGTCGCTCTGGAACTGCATCAGATAATCGTTCATAGCAGCACCGCCGTCTACCTTCAATGTTTCAATTGACGTATCGCAGTCCTGTTCCATCGCAGAGATGACATCTTTTGTCTGGTATGCCAGAGATTCCAGAGTTGCCTTTGTGATATCTTCAGGTGTTGTTCCTCTGGTGATCCCGAACAGTGCGCCTCTGCACTTATCGTCCCAATACGGAGCACCAAGACCGACAAACGCAGGTACCATGATCACACCGGAATCTGTTATGACAGACTCAGCCATCTTCTGTGATTCAGAAGACTTTTCAAAGAACTTCATCTGATCTCGAAGCCACTGTATTGCAGATCCTGCAACAAATACTGAACCTTCAAGGGCATAGCAGATCTTTCCGCGGTATCCCCATGCGATCGTTGTGACAAGGCCGTTTTCGCTTCTGCGCGGTGTAGTGCCTGTGTTCATCAGCAGGAAGCATCCCGTTCCGTATGTATTCTTTGCCATGCCTTCGCGGAAGCAGTTCTGTCCGAACAGTGCAGCCTGCTGGTCGCCTGCTACACCGCAGATCGGAACTTCCTGTCCGAAGAAATGATAAGGTACTGTTGTGGCAAAGATGCCGCTGCTTTCTTTGACTTCCGGCAGCATGCACATAGGAATATTCAGCATTGCGCACAGTTCTTCATCCCACTTCTGCTCAAAGATGTTGTAAAGCATCGTACGGGAAGCGTTGCTGTAATCCGTAACATGCGCTTTCATGCCGCTCAGACACCAGATCAGCCAGCTGTCGATCGTTCCGGCAAGCAGCTGCCCTTCTTCCGCAAGCTTCTGTGCACCCGGTACGTGATCGAGCATCCATCTGATCTTCGTTGCTGAGAAATACGGGTCGATCTTCAGACCTGTCTTCTCAGTTACCATATTTTCATATCCGTCTGCTCTGAGCTGATCACAGATATCGGCCGTCTGTCTGGACTGCCATACGATCGCATTGCAGATCGGCAGTCCGGTGTTTCTGTTCCAGACAACTGTTGTTTCACGCTGGTTTGTAATGCCGATGCCTGCTACCTGCGAAGGCTGGATGCCGGAATTCTGCATGCACTGCGCCATGACTGCCAATACGGAAAGCCAGATCTCATTTGCGTCATGCTCGACCCATCCGGGCTGAGGGAAATACTGCTTGAATTCCTTTTGGGCAACACCCACGATGTTTGACTGATGATCAAAAAGAATTGCTCGGGAACTGGTCGTTCCCTGGTCAATCGCCATGATATATTTTTCCATTTTATCAGCACTCCTGTTACTTCCATTATCAGATTTGATTCCGATTGACGCAAGCAAAATCAGTCAATAACATCCTTCTTTTATATTTGGAGCATATCGTCAAAAGAAATACACGTGATCATGCTCTGCAAACAAAAACCATGTACCGCATGGTACATGGCATGTTCTGCTTACTTCAGAAGACGGCGGATCTTTCTGCCGTATCTTTCACGTTCTTTCGGTGTGCAGTTGGAGATCTGTGTCAGAAGCTCATAAATATCAAGCTTCCTGTTTGTGCTGTAGCTCTTTTCAAGCTCTACCAGTCTTACTACATCGTTCAGACTCGCACGGAACTGATCTTCTGTTTCCTGCAGACCGTTGGCGATGATCTCATCATACACTTTAACGATCTCTGCTCTGCTTTTATTGCCGATAGCCATTTCTGATACCTCCCCGGGTCCTTAAAGGAATAATTCCTGATTATCCTGCGGCACTACTGTAATTGTAGTGCGGGAATTGACACATGTATCGATCATTGATTCATAATCGAATTTTGCTTCAAAGGATGCAGCCTTCTCACTGTTCGGCTTTGTGACGGGGTTCTTCGGGTCAAAGATCGTGCAGCAGTCTTCAAACGGAAGGATCGATGTTTCATATGTACC
>DMBB01000411.1:656-5563 GCA_003446295.1 Erysipelotrichaceae bacterium | reverse complement strand
ACCGGCATGCTGATCGTTTCATTGATGCAGGCGATGCTTTCCAGCGTCTGGGAAGCGACCTGGCCGACACTTTCACCTGTACCGATCACAATGCATCCCTGTTCCTTGGCGACACGTTCTGCGATCCTGTACATCATACGGCGCATCAATGTGACAGCGTACGGGTCACCGGCAGCTTTATAGATCTCCAGCTGAAGATCCGTGAATTCGATCAGATGAACCTTCATCTGTCTCTGGTAGACACTGACCATTGACGCAAGATCCAGTACCTTCTGCTTAGCCTGATCTGATGTGTACGGAGGAGATGCGTAATGGATCGCTTCCACCTCGATGCCCCTCTTCATCAGTTCAAATGCTGCGACCGGTGAATCGATTCCGCCGGAGAGCAGAAGCAGGCACTTGCCGTTGATGCCGGCAGGATATCCGCCGAGTCCGGGAATCTTTTCACTTGTGATATACGTATTTTCCTTCTGTACTTCTACCTGTATTGCCAGGTCAGGATCATGCACATCGACTTTCAGATCGGTGTTCTTCAGGATCACTGCTGCGCATGCACGGTTGATCCCGTCTGAATTCAGAGGGAACGTTTTGTCGTGTCTGCGTGTGATCATCTTGAATGTTTTGGCGTTTGATTCCTGTGCGATTCTCAGACAGGTATTCTGTATATCTTCAAGGCTGGAATTGATCTTTTCCGTGAATGAGAATGAACTGATGCCGAATACTTTTCCAAGCTTTTCACGGATCTCACCGGGATCAGCACCGTTCAGACGGATATAGATCCTGTCATGTGTTTTCTGAAATTTCAGATCATTATAATCCCTCAGCATATAGCGGATATTATCAAACAGTTTCTTGATGAAGTCTTTCCTGTTTTTTCCTTTTGTACTGAGTTCTCCGAATCTGATCAGTACGGTATCATAATTCACCATATTTATCCGTTATCTCCTTTAATGTATGGATCAGTTCCCTGATTTCCTGTTCTGTATTATGCCTGGACATGCTTACTCTGATACAGGAGGAAGCTCTTGCATCTGAGAAGCCCATTGCCTGCAGTACATAACTCGGATTATTGGAATGCGCTTCGCATGTACTTCTGGCTGAGACCATGAATCCTGCCCTGTTCAATGCATTCTGCATGACTTCACTGGGTATTTTCTCATAGGAGAAGCTGACAGTACAAGGCAGTCCGTCTTCCGGGCTGTTGATCTCCATGCCGTCGATCGAACGCAATCCTTCGATCAGAATGTCATGCAGTTTCTGAATATGTTCCCTGTTCTTTGATTCACGTTCCAGGGCAAGACGCAGCGTTCTGGCAAACATCATGTTGACCTGTGCATTGCTTGTGCCGCCGCGAAGTCCGCCTTCCTGTTCACCGCCGTTGATCAGCGGTTCAAACGGTACATGCGTCTTTTTGACCAGGATACCGCTGCCCTTCAGGCCTTCCAGCTTATGGGCAGATAACGAAGCCAGATCAATGTTTTCAAGGCTCACAGGCATTTTTCCGACTGCCTGGGTAATATCGCAGTGGAAGAACGCATGGGAATGCTTTTTCACATATTCTGCAGTTTCTCTGACAGGGTTGACTGCGCCTGTTTCGTTATTGACCAGCATGATGCTGACGAGCGCTGTATCATCGCGAAGCGCATGCTTCAGATCATCGATCCGTATGGAACCCTTCTCAGTGACCGGCAGATAGGTAACATCATATCCGAAAACACGTTCCATCTGACGGCAGGCATTCAGGATGCTTGAATGCTCGATCTGCGTTGTGACGATATGTTTTTTTCCGGGCTGCGCAAAGCATACGCCTTTGACAGCAGCGCTGTTGGATTCACTTGACCCGGCAGTAAAAATGATCTCATTGCTCTTAACACCCAAAAGCCCGGCGCAAGCGCTGCGGGCTTTTTCAAGCATTCGGCTGATCTCAGCTCCTTCGTCATACAGTGATTCACTGTTCACATAATAACGGTCAAGCAGCTGTTTGTAGGCACTCAGTACCTCCGGGTCGATATTCGTGGTACTTGCGCTGTCAAGGTAGATTCTACGCTGCACTCTTGGCATTCTCCTTGATCATATTCTCATAATTGCCCGGATGGATCTTTTCAATCGTTCCGATCGCAATGGACAGAGCCTGTGTATATTCTCCGTTTCTGAAGCAGAGCTCGGAACGGGTCAGCTCAGAGTCGATATCGGAATATGTAGAACGGTAACGGTTTCCGAATACGATCGTATTTTCGACCATGGCAACGGTAGCGACAACATTGTTGACATTGTTGTACAGCTTATAGATGAAGTCGATTGCTTCTTTCAGTGTCGAATTCAGAAGCTGTACATTCAGCGGTGTATCGCCGATCAGTGACTCAAGGGAATGAATGTATCCGTTTGCACGGTTCATATCTTCTTCATACTGCTCGGAAATAGAAGGAAGCTTGTATTTTCTGATCTTGACCTGCATCTGGTTCATGATGACCTGCAGCTTCAGGAGCTGCTTCTTTGCGCGGTCTTCATCACCTGTTGCACTGTCGATCTTGTTCTTCATGTCAACGAGACTTTCGTTGCATCCGCTGATCGAACTGTTTAGTTCATTCAGAGCTGCAAGCACTTCGCTGGCCGGTGTTTCCTTAGCTTCGTAGATCTTGAATACTTCAGGCTTTCTGGCAACCAGTTCATTCAGGGCTGCAACTTCCTGCTGAATATTGTCATCCAGTCCTTCCAGACCGAATCTGACTGACATCTTCTGATACTGTTTCTGGACATATTCAGAATTCTGCTGTGCTTCTTCGAAAAGCTTGTCGGTAGCTTCAGCGACTTTTCTGACTTCTTCCATGCAGTCGCATTCTGAATGGATCTGTGTATCCATTTCCTTCAGCTGTTCTTTATAATTCTCAAGATGATAAGCAACCTCTGATGTGTCACCGCCCTTGATCGCAGCAAGATCTTCTCTCAGGCTGTTGTTGATGTCAGCGCATCTGCGTTCAATATTCAGGTGCTTGAGATAAACGCCATTCTTGCGGCTTTCAGAATATTCGGAATATACAGACTGCATCAGCTGAGGGATCACGCCGGCAATGTCTTCCAGAAGTGTTGGAAGATTGTCGATCATATCTTTCAGAGAAGCCATGGAAGACTTGATATTGACGAGCTCGGCTTTTGCCTTGCCGAAATCAGAGGCATACATCCATTCCTCAAATGCGGAGAACATGCGCTCTGTATCGGAGATCCTCTGTTCAACAGTCGGCCATACCTGTGAAAGACGGCTGCTGTTTTCCTGTGCTTCTGATTTCAGTTCACGGAACTGATTCTTCAGTACGGTTACTTCTTCACGCTGTGCAGTCTCTTTTTCAAGGATCGTATCAAGGAATTTATCCAGGTCGGATACCTGCTTTTCTCCCAGTGCAACACTGGCCTTCAGATCGGACAGATTGTTCTTTGCTTTTCTCAGCTTGCCTACAAGGATCGCATCTTCTGTTTCAGCAAGTGTCTGGGACATCTGACGCAGATTTGCCTGTGCCTTATCAAAGTCATCCTTTGTCTGAGCAACTTTATTCATTGCGTCCGGATCGACTCTGCTGATGGCAACAGCCTTGTTCAGCTTAAAAGAAAGCGGAACACTCTTGATCGAGTTGTATTTGACTTCAAGTTCCTGAAGCTGTTTTCTATATTTGTTGGAGCGGAGCTTTTGTACGATAAACCATAAAATCAGCAGAACTACAAGTACTGCGATCGCTATAATCACTCTGATATCAGATAAAATTTCTTTAACATTGTCCATAATCAGTACCGCCTTTTTAATACCAGTATATTTTACCACATATCAAACTATTCATAATCACTAATCATGCTCCATTTCATGAAACCTTCACATTAAGATTGAGCAGAAATCAATCAATAACAACGTTATTAACTATTCAGAGAAAAGAAACGGTGCATTCCGAATGCACCGCTTACGTTACTCCTGATTCTGTTTGTTTTCTTCCTGCTCATGGATCTGGGCAATGATCTCATCGATATGTCTGCCGTTTTCCATAGCTGTATCCAATTTGAATGTCAGCTCAGGTGTGCGGCGGATATCAAGCATCTGGGATAATTCGGAGCGGATAAATCCCCTCGCCCTGTTCAGCGCTCTCAGTCCTGCCTGTGCTCTCGGTGACTTGCCGAGGAATGTGCAGTAAACTGTCGCGTAACTGTGGTCACTTGATACCTTGACATCCGTGATCGTGACAAATCCGACATCAGGATCCTTCAGCTGGAACTGAATGATATCGGAAATATCCTTGCGGATAATGCCCTCAAGCCGTTTCTGTTTGATGCTTGTCACGGTTATGCCTCCTGGGCAACTTCCTGCTCCTGATAAGCTTCGAGTGTATCACCGACTTTGATGTCATTGTAGTTGGCGATCGTAATACCGCATTCATAGCCGGTAACGACTTCCTTGACATCGTCCTTGAATCTTCTGAGTGATCCGAGCTTGCCGGTATAGACAACGATACCGTCACGGATCAGACGGATTCCGCAGCCGCTGATCAGCTTGCCGTCGGTGACCATGCAGCCGCCGATCGTACCGATCTTGGATACCTTATATGTCTCACGGATCTCTGCCTGTCCGATAACGACTTCAGCATATACCGGAGCAAGCATACCCTTCATGGCATTTTCCATTTCCTCGGTAGCTTTGTAGATAATGTTGTGGAGACGGATCTCAACGCCTGCTTCTTCTGCTTTCTTGCGGATATTCGCATCAGGACGCACATTGAAGCCGATGATCATGGCCTTGGATGCATCTGCCAGCATGATGTCGGATTCACTGATCGCACCGGCTGTACTGTGGATGACATTGACCTTGACACCTTTGACATCCAGTTTTTCCATGGAGCTCTTGACTGCTTCCGCGGAACCCTGCACGTCAG
>DMBB01000411.1:240-595 GCA_003446295.1 Erysipelotrichaceae bacterium | reverse complement strand
CCTTGATGATGACCGGGATCTCCTTGATCTCACCTGCTTCGATCTCACGAGACAGATCTTCAAGACTCATTGCTGAAGTCTTTCTTCTCTGCTGTTCGATCTTCTTTCTCGCACGTCTGTCAGCAATCGCACGGGCTTCTTTTTCATTTTCATATGCACGGAAGAAATCACCTGCCTGCGGTACATCGTTCAGACCGATGACCTCTACAGGAGAACTGGGTCCGGCTTTTTTGAGTTCGATGCCGTCTTCGTCCGTCATCTTTCTGACACGTCCGAAGCAAGTACCGACGACAACAGGCTGTCCCTGTTCCAGCGTACCGTTCTGCACCAGCAGCGTTGCTACAGGACCTCTGCC
>DMBB01000411.1:0-172 GCA_003446295.1 Erysipelotrichaceae bacterium | reverse complement strand
TTATCGAGTTTTGCTTCGATCACAGTACCGAACGCCATACGCTTCGGATTGGCTTTGAGCTCTTTGACATCCGCAACCGTCATGATCGTTTCGAGCAGATCCGTAATACCCATGCCTGTCTTTGCAGAGATCGGTACAAAGATCGTGTCTCCGCCCCATTCTTCAGGCATGA
>DMBB01000334.1:11189-11341 GCA_003446295.1 Erysipelotrichaceae bacterium | reverse complement strand
TGTGCAGGCAGACTGGATCCTTACAAGGCTGCTGAAGAGATCAGACAAGGAAGGATCGAAGGTGCAGGCTTTGCCAGACCGTTCCTGGCAGATCCGGAATGGGTCACAAAGCTGATCGAAGGAAGGGAAGCAGACATCAGGCCTTGTATCCT
>DMBB01000334.1:0-11035 GCA_003446295.1 Erysipelotrichaceae bacterium | reverse complement strand
GCGGTCAATGCGGAAACGATGCAGAAAGAAAAGCATTTCATCCGCAGAACGAAACACCCGAAGAAAGTGATCATTATCGGCGGCGGGATCGGCGGTATGGAAACAGCCCGTGTTCTGAAGCTGCGCGGTCATGAGCCTGTGATCTATGAACAGTCTGATGTGCTTGGCGGAACATTGATTCCTGCTTCTGCCGAGTCTTATAAAGGCAAACTGAGAGATCTGCTGGAGTGGTACCGCAGACAGATGCATGAGCTGCAGATCGAGGTACACCTGAATGAACGGATCGGCAGCATCGATGAATTCAAAGGACAGGAGATCGTAGTCGCAACCGGTGCTGTGCCGCGTCTTTTGCGCAATGTTCCGGGCTATGAAAAGATGATCGAAGCATGTGATTATCTCAACGGACGCGAAACAGGAGACAGAGTCGCCGTGATCGGCGGAGGACTGACAGGATGCGAGATCGCATATGAACTTGCACTGCAGTCGCACCATCCGATCATCATCGAAATGAAGGGCGACCTGATCGCTCAGAAAGGGGTCTGCCTGGCAAACAGTTCCTATCTGAGGGAATGGTTCGAGCTTCATGATATCCCTGTTTATCTGGAGACAGTACTGAAAGAAGTAAAAGACGGGAAGATCATCTGTGTGAAAAACGGCGAGGAGTTTGAGATCAGCTGCGACAGTGTGATCAGCTGTGCAGGATATCTTCCTTCTCCGCTCGCAGAACCGTCCTTGCATGTCCATACGGTCGGTGACTGCAGAACAGTCGGAAATCTCAGAACAGTTATCTGGGATGCGTATGAAACGGCCATGAAGATCAGATAAAGTTTCCGGTGTCGTTTTCTCAGATTTTCAGAGTACACTATGAGACAATTGATAACATTGTCTCATTTTCATTATGTGCGGTATAACAACAAATTTCCTGTATGCGGTTTTGAAAATGAAGATAAAGAAAAGAAGTATCAATTCACGAATACACTCGCCCGGGAAAAAAACGGAATGTGTTATATGGATCGTATTCACCTGACTACAATGATAAAGGAAAAACCCTGATCTGATCATGGATCAGTCAGGGTAATTATTCATCATCAGCTATTTCATCTTTGTCTGAATGGTTCTTTGAGCCGTAAGTAACACCGGTCGGGATCAGCGCATCAGTACTTCCGGCATAACCCCGGACAACACATTCTGTGAAATCACTGTTTTTGACAAAGTGCATAAAGTATCTTTCCCGTTCGTCGCCTGCTTTCCAATGTGTAATATGTTCACTGTCTTTTCCATCCAGCAGTGATGCATATATCTCCTGAAGGTCGTCATAGGACAGAGGGACATCACTCACAGCAAACGAATGATCTTCCTGAATACCTTTAACCATAAACACAGGATTATGCCTGCCCCAGCGATCAGGGTTATCGTAATGATAACCATGATCTGACATGATAATAATCGCAGAATTATCATATACACCGGCTGCTTTCAGTTTTTTCAGGTACGTGTCGGTGATTGTCACAGCTGCTTCAATATTCTTTTCGTAGGTTCCTTCTGAACTGTCAATGACATTCACATCCTTATCATAGCGGAAGGGCACGTGAGCTCCTTCGATATGGATGAATCGGAAACAAGGTCCATCTGTAAGTGTGATTTCATTTTCAGATAATGACTGATAGAAATTCGTATTGTTATATGAGAATTTCTGATAATCTCCTGAGCCTTCCATATAGTAGAAATGTCCTGGCTGGGGAAATGTAAAGCGTTTCAGCTGATAAGGCAGTTCCTTAAACAGAGCAATGATCAGCATCATGCGGGCAAATTCCGGTATTGAGCGTACTTCTCCGCTGATCGGTATAATATTTTCAAAGTCAGACACCTGATCCTGATCGATCTTCAGACTGTCTTCATAAAGTCCCATCCTGAAGCCGTCCTGTTTGAGTCTGCTGAACAGCGGAGATGATTTCAAAGCTTCGGGGTAGAACTCCCTGAACGGTTTCTCTTTTTTTGTCCATTCTCCGGTCAGGATCTGCGGAATGGCATATGCTGTATAAGCATATGAACCCACAGTATCCGGAAAATAAGAGAAGTCTTCAAAAACTTCAGCATATTCCGGGTGTGTATCGAGCATCTTGTGGAATACACGTGAGTCGACCGCATCAAGAACGAATACAACAAAATTCTTATCCTCAGACATCGTGAATTCATTCTCTGTGGAAATGACATGGAAAGATTTTCGGATAAACCCTCCGCTTTGTACTGCAGTTACTACCAGAGATACTGTCAGTACAGCTGTGATCAGCACAGAGAGCTTTGTGATGATCCTGGTAAATCTCTTCATATGCAGAAAGCGGATCAGAAGGATACAGACAAGTGAAACGATCAGCCAAAGGAAAAAAGACTGCATGTTTTCAGTTTCGTACAAACCCCAATCAATGGCACTTCCATCCATCAGAGGAAGTGATCCGGCCAGGAAATTGCTTTGAATATAGAAACATATATAGATGACGGACGCACCGGCAAAGACGACCTGATACAGCCTGTCATAGATCAGCCAGCAGATGGTAAAACCAATCATGCACAGCAGGACTGCGGGAATGAATACCTTTATCATCGTTCCGATCACAACATAGAGGTCAAACCAGAAATCATCAACATTTGATAAATAGAGCAGGACTGGTTCATTGATCAATACCATGAAGCAGCCTGCCGCGGAAAGAAACAGTGCGGGGATCATGTCCCTGATATACTTCTTCCGGAACGGAATCTTATGCTTGACCGGTTTTTCCGGGATTACAGGATCAGCGTTCTCTCCGACAGTCTGCCTTTGACGGGAAACAGGATCATCAAAGTAAAGGAGATCACTTTCTGTATTTGTGTTTTTTTCGGGCAGTTTATTACGAAGTCTGCGGCTTAGACGCCTCCAGTAAACACTG
The DNA here is from genome assembly GCA_003446295.1 of Erysipelotrichaceae bacterium. Next base: position 8,111 of record DMBB01000334.1, on the reverse strand, counting down.
AAAAATGCACCGAGGGCAATAACCGCACCGGCAACTGCCTGAATTGCATAAGTCATTACCGATGGGTCAACATACGCTTGTACTCTTAACGGAAAGAAAACTGCATACCACACTGATAAGTACAGGATACTGAATACTTTTCCGAGATTTGATCTAATAATTTTTTTCATAATCTTCCACTATGTAAATGAAAATATTTATATTTGCTATAACTAAGATATAATAACACTTATTTTAAGTTATTTCAGACATTTATATCAGCAAAATCAGTTTACTGTAATTATGCAGACTCTGTTAAATGAAAGATAGAATATACTGATTATCATACACATTACAATATATAAATCGGTATGCCATTATGTTGTGTTCAAACACTACAAAAATATGTATAATGTAAAATGTTGATTTTAAACATTTTACATATGCGGGGTATATGTCATGGAATGGTTTTCGGGATTGTTAGGAACGGTTATGAATATATGTTACGGTCTGTGCAGAAACTACGGACTGGCGATCATTCTGTTCACATTGATCACTAAGATCATTCTTTTCCCGCTTTCTGTATGGGTTCATAACAATTCGATCAAAATGGTGAAGATGCAGCCGGATCTGAACCGAATCAAAACCAGATATTACGGAGATAAGGATACGATCTCCGAGGAGCAGTCAAAGCTTTATAAAAAAGAAGGATATAATCCGCTGGCCACATTGATCCCTTTGATCATTCAGATCACACTTCTGATGGGTGTGGTGACTGTTATCTATCGGCCGATCAGTTATATCCTCAAAGTTCCGGCTGACATTACTGACTCATTCATTTCCACTGTTCTTGAGCGTCATGAGGAACTGGACCCGGAATCCAATTCTCTCCAGCTGGCTGTCATAGAGGATATTCAGAACGGAGATGATACTGTTTTTGAAACCTATTGTGCCTCTTCAGACAATTCTCAGGCGGTACCTGCTGCCGGACAGATTCGCTCGTTCCATCTGTCTTTCCTGGGAATCGATCTCAGCTGGATCGCTTCGATCCGCGGCGGCCTGTCACTGATCGCTCCCCTGATGGCAGCTTTTTCAGCATGGCTTCTGAGCATTGCTGAAAATCAGGCTAACGTTCTTCAGAAAGAACAGGGATGGTGGGGAAGATACGGTACCATGATCTTTTCTGTAGCACTTTCCTTATATCTTGGCTTTTATGTTCCTGCAGGTGTAGCTCTTTACTGGGTCGCAAGCAACCTTCTGGCGATCGCTCAGCAGTACCTGCTGAACTGGATGATCGATCCGCGCAAAAAGGTCGATTATGATGCACTGCTGCAGACACAAAAAGAACTGGATGAACTGGAAGGACCAAAAGAAAAATTCAAACTGAATGATCCGCTCCGAAGACGTGTCAGACAGGACTATAAACGTTTCTTTTCTGTAGGAAACAAACATCTGGTTTTTTACTCTGAATCCAACGGATTCTATAAATACTATGCCGGAATGATCGAATATATCCTGAAGTATACGAATATTCCGATCCACTATATCACCAGTGATCCCGATGACCATGTTTTTGAAATGGCTAAGAATGATCCTCAGATCATTCCATATTACATCGACATGAAAACACTGATCACACTGATGATGAAGATGGATGCTGATGTTGTGGCAATGACAATGCCGGACCTTGAAACATATCAGATCAAAAGAAGTTATGTCCGCAAGGATATTGAATACATCAATCTCTGCCATGGCATCGGTTCCTATAATCTTACATTCAGAAAAGGTGCAGTTGATCATTTTGATACTGTCTTTCTTGCCGGCAAACATCAGGTAGAAGAAATACGCAAGCAGGAGAAGGTATATGAACTGCCTGAAAAAGTACTGCTGGAATGCGGTTATCCGCTGCTGGATGACATGCGCAGAGACTATCAGGCTGCTTCTCATGTACCGCATGATCAGAAGACTGTGCTGATCGCTCCGTCATGGCACACTGGAAATATTATGGACAGCTGTCTGGAAGAGATCCTTGAAGCACTGAAGGAGGAAGACTACCGGATCATTGTCCGTCCTCATCCGCAGCATGTTCGTCATAACGGACCGAAACTGGAAGCCCTAAAGGTTAAGTACAAAGATAATAAAAATATCGAAATACAGACTGACTTTACTTCAAACAGTACCGTATTTGAAGCAGATATCATTGTCAGCGACTGGTCAAGCGTAGCTTATGAATTTGTTTTTACTACAGATAAACCCGCTGTATTTGTCAACACACCGATGAAGGTCATGAATCCGGAATATCAGAGGATCGATACGGTACCGTTTGATATCTGGACCAGGGATGTAGTCGGTATGTCCATTGAACTGGAAAATGTAGGAGAGATCAGGGAAAAGATCGCATATCTGCTCAGTCACAGTGATGAATACCGTGAGACCATACAGAAGCTTACGAACGAATATGTGTTCAACCTTGGAAACAGTGCAGAAGTCGGTGCCAGATATATCATCGATGCAGTATTCCGCAAAGTCCGTGAACGCCATGAAGGGAATAAGCAGGAAGCGTGAATCAGATGAAACTGTTCAGAATTCTTTATTATGTGTTTCTGCTGGATATGATCCTGACGATTCGGGTCCAGGCATATATCGATCCGTCAGTAACGACCTATGCAATTCAGGCGCTGGCGGGTGTTATGATTGGTCTCAGTGCTTTTTTGAATATCTACTGGCACAGGATCGCGCGCAGACTGAATATCGGTTCATCATCATATAAAGATTTTGAAAGTGATGATCTTTATTTTAATGATCCTGTTAAGGGAATAAAAGATGAACTTCACTATCCGGTGCACACAGACGATGTAAAAACCGGTATTTGGAGCGATGTTCCTGCTGCGGTATTCATACCGGCTGCTTTCGTGTATCTGCTGATTGTTTACGGTCCTTCAGAGATCTATGTCAGTAACCGCAATGAATTCTGGTTTGATTATCCGATCATGATCAAAGCGGCAGTTCCTCTGTTTTTTCTGCTTTGTGCTTTATTGACTGTGATCCTGATGAACGTCCGGAAATACAGCCGCAATGCATTCACTATACTGTGTGCCGCAGTGTTCTCTATAACAGTGATCCTGTATATCCATGGAGTATTCATGTCCGGACATGTACCGCCGATGGACGGTACGACTCCTGTATGGAATGAGTACTATACGGATATGGTCATTTCATTATTTGTTACGATTCTGGTCATAGCTGGAGCAGCTGTTATGTATCATAAGCTCAAAGAAGCGGGACTGCTCCTGATGACAGTCATATCATTTCTGATTGCTGCAGCGCTTGGAATCATGAACATCATGATGGTATTTACAACAAATATCATGGATCAGAAACTGCATTACATAATTTCGGAAGCCCATTACTCAGAGCTGTCACCGGAGAAAAATTTCATCATATTTCTTCTGGATGCTGTTGATTCACGGGCTGTACAGAAGCAGATGGCTGAAGAACCGGAGTTCTACAAAGAGACATTTGCGGATTTCATGTTTTACCCGGACACTTCCGGAACGTATTCCTTCACGCAGGAAGCTGTACCGTATATCATGAACGGAAAATGGTTTGAAAATCAGGAAAACTTCCATGATTTTCAGCTGAATGCCATGCAGGAATCACCGTTGTTCCAAAGACTCGAAAGGGAAGAATGGCTGATCGATTACTACGATCATGATCTCATGTACTTGACTGATTATGATACGATCGGCCGATATCGCAACGCATACCGCTATGATGCAGAGTTTTCCTCTTTGAAAGAATATGCTGGAGCATCATTGAGATTAACGCTGTTTAAATATGCACCGTACTATCTGAAACCCCTGATCCGTTTTGAACCGGGTGAATTTCTTTCACTCAGGAAACTTCCCGAAGGAATGCTGGCCAACGATTTTGATCATGGAAATGTACGTTTCCATGAACAGATGAACAGCACAGGTTTCACCGTTTCGGATGATCATATGCCGGTGTTTAAGTTCTATCATCTCGATGGCGCACATACACCGTTTGATTACGATGAAGACTTTTCCATTATCGAACCCGGAATGGGCAGCTACAAAACTGATGTAACAGTCAGTATGAAAACTGCTGCGGAATTCGTGCAGGAATTGAGGAATACCGATGTCTATGACCAGACCGCAGTGATCATCATGGCTGATCATGGCTATGGTTTTGAAAACACAGGATTAACTGAAAGAGCAAATCCGCTGCTGATGGTTAAAGGTTTTCATGAGCGCCATGATTTCAGAATATCAAAAGCACCGGTCTCCTTCACGGATCTTCAGGATCTTTATACATCTCTGCTGGACGGAAACAAAGAAGATGAGCAGTTTGTATGGAAAGAAGGAGACTACCGTCAAAGGCGTTATCTTGGCTATCACTACAACAAAGAATATGAGATGAGAGAGTTTATCCTCGAAGGCAACGCCTCACATCAGGAGGATTATAAGCCGACAGGGATTATTTATACACGGCCATAATTCATCGCACTTGAATGTCTTTTTTGATGCAGACCCCGTTCATTAAATAGACAGGACTAAAAGAAGGTGAACATATGAAACAAAAAGAATTGAGTCAGGCGGAAGCCTGTGTGCTGAGTGAGATCAGAAAATGCAAAATGTTCAGTCAGCGGGAACTTGCAGCACGCGCAGACTGTTCGCTGGGCAAAGTTAATAAATTATTGAAACAGTTAAAAGAAACAGGCTATCTCAGCAGTGATAACAGACTGACAGAACAGGCTGAAGAACTGTTTCACAGTTCAGTGCCTGAAAATGCCGTGATCCTTGCTGCGGGTTTTGGAATGCGTATGGTACCGATCAATACAGAGACACCGAAGGCGCTTCTTGAGGTGAAAGGGCAGAAATTGATCGATCGTCTGATCTGTCAGCTTCATGATGCTGGGATCCATGATATTACGGTAGTTACGGGTTTCATGAAAGATTCATTTGAATACCTGATCGATGAGTATAATGCTGATATTGTCTATAACCCGGATTATTCAACAAAGAATAATCTCTTCAGCCTATACAAAGCATTGGATAAACTCGGTGATACCTACATCGTTCCCTGTGACCTTTATTGCCGCAGCAATCCGTTCCGAAGTTATGAACTGGTCTCCAGGTATGTGATCGGAACTGAAACAGCAGAAGACAGCTTGGTGAGGGCAGGCAGGAACGGAGTTCTGATGCGGACACGTGGAAAAGGAAACCGGATGTATGGTATCTGCTATCTTCGGAAAGAAGATGCGGCTTTTCTGCGTAAACGGATCAAGGAACTTGTATCTTCAGAAAACCACGACAGGATGTTTTGGGAAGAAGCGCTGTTCTCTGAAGGATCTCCGTGTGTTTTTGCGGATATCGCTGAACCGGGTGATATTACAGAAATCAATACATATGAACAGCTTCGTGACTTTGATCATAATTCTGAAGCACTGCAGTCTGATGCGATAGAAACGATCTGCATGCAGCTTCATGCAGATCCGGATGAGATCAGGAATATTCTTGTACTGAAAAAAGGGATGACCAACCGGTCATTCCTGTTCACTGTACATGATTGCCAATATATCATGCGGATCCCGGGTGAGGGTACTGATCAGCTGATCGATCGCAGGCATGAAGCGGCGGTCTTCCGTACGATACACGGGAAAGGTCTTTGTGATGATCCTCTGTATATCGATGAGAGGACCGGATATAAGATCACACGTTATCTGTCTGATGTCAGAACATGTGATCCATTTAATGATGAAGATCTGAAACGATGCATGCGGAAACTGAAAGAATTTCATGAAATGAGACTGTCTGTCGGACATGGTTTTGATCTGTTCGGACAGATCAAGTTTTATGAGTCGCTGTGGGACGGACAGCCTTCTGTCTATCGTGATTACAAACAGACAAAAGCTGACGTATTCCGTCTGAAGGATTATCTGGATAGGCAGCAGAAAGATATCTGTCTGACACATATTGATGCAGTATGTGATAATTTTCTGTTCTATCCGGAAAACGGGGAAGAAAAGCTGCAGCTGACAGATTGGGAATATGCCGGTATGCAGGACCCGCATGTAGATATTGCCATGTTCTGCATTTACAGTATGTACAGCAGGGAACAGGTCGATCATCTGATCGATCTGTACTTCGAAGGGTCATGTCCGGATGATGTACGTTTAAAGATCAAATGCTATATCGCTGTGTGCGGTCTTCTCTGGTCCAACTGGTGTGAATACAAACGCCAGTTAGGTGTTGAGTTCGGGGAATACAGTTTGCGGCAGTACCGTTTTGCAAAGGACTATTCCAGATATGTACTGGTGCAGATCGGAAATCGGGAGGAAATGAAATGAAACCGAAGCATCTTGTAAAACGTGCAGTGATCGTTGCGGCAGGTACAGGGAACCGTATGCGTCCTTTGACGCTGAGTGTCCCGAAACCGCTTGTTGAAGTCAATGGCAGAAAAATGATATCAACTGTGATCGATGCACTGAAGCAGAACGGGATCACGGAGATCCATGTTGTCACCGGATATCTGAAGGAACAGTTTGCATGTCTGAAGGAAGATCATCCGGAGATCGATCTCATCGAAAATCCGATGTATGACACATGCAACAACATCTCATCCCTGTATTTTGCAAGACAGTATCTGGAGGACTGTATCATCCTAGATGGTGATCAGATCATTCATGATCCGAAGGTTCTGCATCCAGAGTTTGACCGGTCAGGTTATAACGCTGTATGGACCGAAGAGGAAACAAATGAATGGCTCATGGATGTGAAGGACGGAATTGTACAGTCATGCAGCCGTACCGGCGGAAAAAAAGGCTGGCAGCTCTACAGCATCAGCCGGTGGACTGCGGAAGACGGAAGAAGACTGAAGAATCATTTAGAGTATGAATTTGATGAAAAGAAAAACAGGACTATTTACTGGGATGATGTTCCCATGTTCTGTCATTTTACTGAGTACGAACTGGGTATCACCCCAATGAACAGGGGAGATGTTGAAGAGATCGATAGTCTGCAGGAACTGGCAGAAGCCGATCCCGCTTACAGCATTCTGCTGAAGGAGATTTATGATGAACAGACAGAAAAATGAGCAAAGCAGAAGGATCGACCCCTGGACAACGATCGTGCCGTTTACCGCGATCCTGATCCTCTGTGCAATATTTATCATTTTCCCGGAACAGTCCACACATATGCTTTCTGCTATCCGTTTCTTCCTGGGAGATACATTTGGTGTATATTATCTGCTTGTCGGTCTGGCGATCCTGGTCCTGTCTCTGTGCATTTCCTTTTCGAAGATCGGTCAGATACGTTTAGGCGGTCAGAATGAAAGACCGCAGTACGGTTTCTGGACATGGGGAGCTATGGTGTTTACCTGCGGTCTGGCGGCGGATATCCTTTTTTATTCCTTCTGTGAATGGATCTATTATGCACAGGAACCTCATGTTGCTGAGCTTGGAAGCATCCAGGATTGGGCCAGTACATATCCGCTGTTTCACTGGGGTCCGACTGTATGGAGTTTTTATGCAACGCTTGCTGCATGTTTCGGATTTATGCTCCATGTGCGCGGTGTCAAGAAGCAGAAATACTCTGAAGCCTGCCGTCCGATCCTCGGAGACATGACTGACCGCTGGCCGGGAAAACTGATCGATGTGCTGGCTGTTACGGCACTGATCGCAGGAACGGCTACAACATTCTCTGTTGCGACCCCGCTGCTGTCCGCAGCTTTGTCAAATGTGTTCGGGATCCCCGATTCAAAATATGTAACGATCATGATCCTGCTTGTTACATGTATCGTATATACGATTGCTGTTCTGCGCGGAATCAAGGGTGTATCCTGGCTGGCAAACGCATGCATGTACCTGTTCGGCGCGCTTCTGGCTTATGTCCTGATATGCGGCGGGCAGGCAAGGTATATCATAGAAACCGGCGTATCCGCGCTTGGCAATATGCTGCAGAATTATATACAGCTGAGTACATGGACTGATCCGCTTCGTACCAGCAGTTTTCCTCAGAACTGGACGATCTTTTACTGGGCTTACTGGCTTGTATGGTGTGTTGCATCTCCGTTCTTTATGGGAAGTGTTTCCCGCGGACGTACTGTAAAAC
>DMBB01000382.1 GCA_003446295.1 Erysipelotrichaceae bacterium | reverse complement strand
ATCATCGTGACGCATTCACCGATATTGCTTGGCACACCGGATGCGGAAATCCTGAGCTTTGATGAAGGAACGGTTCATCCGATTTCCTATGAGGAAACAGACAGCTACCGCATCACAAGTCTTTTCATCAATCAGCGCGAGCGTCTGCTTAAGCAGTTGCTGCAAGAGGAAGAAGAGTAAAAACATAAGGAGGTTTCAAAACCTCCCTTGTGAGCCTTTTAGGCTATTGACAGACAAAGGGTACCGCGGCGCGGTACCCTTTCATCGTTTTCAGAAATCTCCCATGATCCCATGTTTATCAGATTTTTTATACAGGTTCAGATCAGATTCGCTGTGTATCAGGAGTCATATCTGATGCGTAAAACAGCCGCTACGCCAAGAGTGATCAGGGACAGAAACAGGAATATGCTCCATGTCCCTGCATGACCCTGATCACCTGTATCCGGTGTCTTTTTGCCGGGAGGCTTCGGTTTGATCGTAACCTTTGTTTCTGCGCTGCCGTCCTTGAAATTGAATTTTACTGTATGTGTGCCATCAGAAAGAGTGTTCAGATATGAAGGCTTGAGCGACGCGTTCAGACTGCCGGAAGAAGAGGTGTAATTCGATGAGTCAATAACTTTTCCGTCAATTTCTATATTTTCAAACAGTCCGAATGTCTTGGCATCACTGAGATTGCGGATAACTGTATAATCCAGGCCGGAAGCAGATCCTTTTGTCCACTCCGCGTCAGCACCTTTGATCACAGTATATACAATTTCTGATTCTGTATATTTTAGCTGAATGACAACCGAATCACCGTTCGGACTGCCGGAAAGCCAGTCAAATTCTATCTTTGCGTCTTCAGCAGAAGCGTTTATATTATTTGCGATTTCTGGCAGGAACATGATCAGCTGAATGCTCTTTTCATATGAACTGATATCGTTCATAACAACTCTGAAGTAATATGTTGTTCCTTTTTCCGGCGGACTCGTGATCTCATCGCTGCAGGCACTGTCAGTACAGAGATGGCCAAGAATCATTTCGACTTTTTCAGAGTCTTTTTCAAAAACGGGCTCAAGCAGGTCTGTATTAAGCATGTAATATGTGCCATCAAGCTTTGTTCCATCAGCGTGCAGATTCATGCCAATTACATTGACCAGCCATTTTGCATACAGGGTAATATCTCCCGTAACCGGTTTTGAAAAATCATATACCGCTGTACATGCAGTATCAGTGTACCAGCCGGCGAATGTATAGCCTTCTTCGGACGGATCTTCTGGCTGTACCGCTTTTTCCCCATATTTGACCTGCTGCGGTTCCGGAGCAGTGCCATGTCCCTGCACATCAAATACAACAGTTCCATCCGCAAGCCATTTGGCATATAGTGTGATATCTTCCTTTACTTCTTTGCTGAAGTCATATTTGGTTGTACATTCAGGTTCTGTATACCAGCCGTCAAAAGTATAGCCATATGCGTAAGGGGCTGTCGGTTCTTCAGCTGTGCCTCCGTATGGTATCTGCTGGGATTTAGGAGCAGAGCCATGGCCCTGGACATCGAATTTCACGTTTACATCGGCATACCATTTGGCATACAGATATGTGTCCTTGTTGACAGGCAGTGAGAAATCGTATTCATTTATGCATTCCGGTTCTGTATACCAGCCACCAAAGGTATAACCTTTTTCCATCGGTTCGATCGGTGGTACCGGTGCGGTTTTTCCCGGTTTGACATACCGCGTTACAGGATCCTTTCCATGACCGTTTGCCTTGTACTCAACTTTAAGGCTGCCGGGTGGGATGACCAAAACATGTTTTGCCGGTAACGTGCCCGGGGCCGGTTCACCGATGCAGGTCAATTGGTTATACCACGGAGGCTCACCATTCACCAGTGTGTATCCGACCGGTTCCACAATGGAAACAGCAGGATCGATATCGAACGGATACAGGGCCGAAAAAGCCATATCTCCATCCGCAGTTACGCTTTCAATACCGCTGCCGATACGTATTGTTCCCATATCAGCTTCCAGGCCGAAATCATAGCCATAGACCCACCATGCGTCCTCTGCATATGCGCGTACGGTTCCGCCGTTAATAATAATATCGCCGCCTTCATACGCCTGGATCGGACTGTTTATGATTCCGCCGTTCATGATAAAGTCGCCATAATAAACCCGGGTTGCAGTTGCCTCAACGTATCCGCTGTTCAGTATGAAATCATTAAACACCAGAAGACCGTAATTGACTCCGGTCGCTATAATCGTACTGTTATCGACCACAAGCCTACCGACAAAAATTCCTTCCCAGTTCTGCCCATATGCGCCGATATAGCTGTCCTGGACTGTAATTTCAGTATCTATAGGACCGCAGATCGGTCTTGTCGGATCATCAAAGATAATATTCGCATCTTTGAAAATAAGATGTGCCCCGTTCTCCAGATTAATACCGTCTTCTGTAATAAAATAACTGTAATATCCAGCATTTCCGGTAATTGTCAGCGTGATGCCATCTACTACAAGCATAGCTTTTGCCTCAAACGGCATTTTTTGTGTAAGCTTTGCGTCCTTCAGTGTCAATGTCTGCGAAGCAGGATCATATTTTACCGATCCTCCATCATGATATACATCATCGCAGTTTTCACTTGTGATCTGCTCACCGGCATACCATATGGGATATGTTTCTGCCGGATCAGTTACTTCAATAATGTATTCAATACCCTTGATCGTTACTGTCAATGTCTCTGCAGATGTAAATGACTTATGGGAAACGACCATCCATGTACCGTCTGTGTTCTCCACTGAAAACAGTTCCGGTGCGCTGCTTACAGCATTTGTTACTTCACCGTCAAGTCCCAGTGCTTCCAGTATTGTACTGAGCTCAACAGTTCCTTCTCCTGGCAGTACATACTGCAGAGCTCCGTAAGTAAACTCAACAGTATAATAAGAGAATCCATCTGTTTCAGCACTGACTGTGTTTCCATCATTGCTTGTATTGAGTGCTTCTGTTTTTCCGTCCACAATATGGTAGACTGTCACATCAAGATTGGAATCAGCAGCTTCTGCCACTGTGAATGATACATTGACTGTCTGATCACCCGCTGGCTGGATCTCATTGCCTTCCTGATCAAATACTTTGATATCAAATGTATATGAAGCAGCGACTGTGCTTTTTGCATCTCTCTGATTTCCTGCGAATTCCTCGGCAACATGTTCTGCAGACAAATATGCCCCTTCCGGAAACATGCCTTCCTCTGCAGATACTGTTATCGTAACGCCATCCACAGACTGAGACTGACAGAACTCAGGGCAGTAAATCTTCTGAACATCTGCAGGCTCAGATTCCTCCGGCAGGATAACAGCTTCTTCCAGTTCAGCTTCTGGAGCTGTTTCTTCCTTTTCGATTTCTTCAGCAGTTGCTTC
>DMBB01000373.1 GCA_003446295.1 Erysipelotrichaceae bacterium | reverse complement strand
ACGATGTTCTGGATGAACTGTCCATAGTTCAGATATACGTTTGCCTCAACATCGCCCTTATCGATCAGCAGTACCTTCAGTCCTGTGAAATCACTGATACGGAAGATGGCTGCGATCAGCGGCATCAGGATATCGTTGACCAGTGAGCTGACGATCTTTCCGAATGCAGCGCCGATCATCATGCCTACTGCCAGATCCATGACATTTCCCTTCAGTGCAAATGCCTTAAATTCGTTGATAAAGTTCTTCATATGCTTCCTCCTTAATTGCCTGTCTGTCCCCTGACGTTTCATTTGTAAAGATCAGACAGCTTCCGGTACAGTACGGATTGTCGGATGTGCAAGCTTCCTGCTCGAGGATTTCAAGCAGTGAACCGTCATAGCGGAGCGGGAATACATTTTCATGTATATCGCGCAGTTTCTTTGTTCCCTCCGGTATCCGGATCCCCTCTTTGATATACATCAGTACTCTTCGTCCATATACGAGACGGTATGTACAGGGAACAAAGCCGTTCCGGCTTTCAAAAGCTTCCAGCATCTTTCCAATCTGCAGATTCTGTACTTCTGTGCTTAATATTACACCCGTTATCCCTGCTTGTGAAATCAAATAATCAAGCGCATAGCTGTTGCAGCAGTTCAGCGTATATCCTGCAATGGTATTCTCTTTCGGATGCATCAGGTCTGATACGGATGAGAGAACGGTCCATGACAGAGGCTCTGCACCTTCATCATGTTCATTGACCGGGCTCCTGAGCTGATAATGTTTCTGATCAGGATCCATGGTATTCCTGCTGACAGAGACCTCCGTGTCATAAACAGGATCTTCCGTCTGTTCGGAAATGCTCAGCAGCAGAGGATGTACGGTCTCTTCAGCTGTGACTGTCCACTGATAAGGTTTTCTTCCCGCCCTGTCATGTCTGTGTGCCCTTGCTTCATTCATTGCCGCAAGCAGCTGTCTTCTGGTTTCATTGATCACTGATACCGGCAGGAATACGTTTCCGACTGTCTTCTCGCCGAATGCAATTGTGTACGGTTCATCCGAGATCTTCGCAAGAGCAGCTTCAATGCGTTCTTCAGTGAGCGCAGCTTTTTTCGCTTCTTCACAGAGCATTTCACTTTCTGCGTAAACGCTGTGTCCTTCCTGATCCTCAGCGTAAAGCCTCAAAGGCTGTCCCGGCTCGGCATCATAACCGATCACGATCGGCGTGCGTCTGATGTTTTTCTCGATCATACGGTCGATCTCATCGATCAGCACCGTATCGCTGGTCTTATGAAGCGGCTGCCCTTTCCGCGGAGCGGGTTTGCTTCTGCAGTCAAGCCAGACAGTATCTCCCTTTTCAGCACTGTTCACCAGCCTGCCGTTTTTTTCGATCCTGACCGCAGTCAGTCCGGTATCCGTGGGTGTATTCAGAATACGAAGTCCATCGTGCTGATTCAGTGTATCAGAGAGTCTGACACATACCTTGCCGTTTTTATAATCAACGACTCTGCCGATCTCAAGACCCTGATGGTTCGGTCTGTAGGGATTCATGCGTTCCTTGACAGAGGCGTGGAAGATATGTCCTTCGGTGAATCCGCGGTGGAACATCAGTTCCATCTGCTTCAGACGTTCGGGACTGACATGATATTCCCTGCCTTCATACCATGCGTCGATCGCTTCACGGAATGTCCTGGTAACGATATAGACATATTCCGGACGCTTCATGCGGCCTTCGATCTTCAGGCTCCTGACGCCCGCATTTAGCAGTTCAGGCAGTCTGTCCAGTGTATTGAGGTCTCTTGGACTGAGCAGATAGTCACCGTCTTTGTTTTTGCCTTCCTGCATATCATCTGCAAAGTATTTCAGACGGCAGAGCTGAGCGCACATACCGCGGTTGCCCGATCTGTTTTTGAGCGAGGCTGACATCAGACACTGACCGCTGTAACTGATGCATAATGCACCATATACGAACACTTCAATGTCAATGTCTTCTTTGCAGCATTCCTCGATGATCTCAATGGGTGTTTCCCTGGCAAGCACTGCACGTTCCGCTCCCATTGCAGCAGCAAACCTGACGCCTGCAGGGTTGTGGATATGCATCTGGGTCGAACAATGGACTGCAAGATCGGGAAAGCACTGTCTCAGATAATGAAACAGTCCCAGATCCTGTACCAGAAGCGCGTCCACATCATTGTCGTACAGGAACTGTACTTCTTTGATCGCGTTCTCAAATTCTGTTTCAAACAGCAGTGTATTCAGCGTTACGTAGACCGATACGCCGCGAATATGGCAGTAACGGATCGCCTCGATCATTTCATCATGATCAAAGTTGCCCGCAAATGCACGTGCTGAAAACAGTGTGCCGCCGAGATACACTGCATTGCATCCGGCAGAAACAGCTGCCTTCAAAGCTTCCATATTGCCGGCAGGTGCCAGCAGTTCGATTTCTTTTCGTTTCATATATATGCTTTCTTTATGCGGCATCCTTCGTGGAATCCATATATTCCTGTGCCAGACCGCCTTCAGATGTTTCCTTGAGCGCGATCGGTATCATCTTTCCGGTTGCGTTCATTGTGTCCGTAACCATATCAAACGAGATCATATGGCGCTTGATCATGGACATTGCACGCGACAGCAAGGCTGCATCCTTGGCCCTTAATACACCCACGGCATTCCGCTCAATGCACGGTATCATAACATAGCCCATGACCGGATCACATGTCAATCCCAGATGATGTTCCATGCCGATCTCAGCAGCATATTCGATCTGATCGATCGTTTGACCATCCAGGAAAGCAAAGGCTGCAGAAGCCATGGATACAGCTGTGCCGACTTCCGCCTGGCATCCGCCGACCGCACCTGATATCGTCGCGTTGCTTTTGACGAGGTTGCCGAACAGGCCGCCCACAGCAAGCGCATCAGCCAGTCTGTCTTCCGGGATCTTCAGATTCTTATAGGAATAATAGATCATCGAAGCGATAACCCCGCACGCACCAAGGGTCGGCGCAGTTACGACTGTGCATCCGTCCGCATTTTCTTCATTCGCTGCATACGCATATGCCATCATCAGCAGACGCTTCCTCTCATCGCCTTCTGATGCGATCGCTGCCGCATACAGTTCATGCGCGCTCCGTTTGATCCTGAGCTGTCCGGGAAGATAACCGTGCTTGGACAGTCCGCTCTGCACGCACTGTATTTCCGCATGAACGATATGCTTCAGATATTCCTTCAGTCCCGGTTCATGTGCATATTCATATTCCTGTATGCTCAGATGCTCGTTCTTCAGTACATCCAGCACTTCCGCGAAGCTTTTCTCGCTGTAGACTTCATCATTATAGGAAACAGGGAATTCCCTGATCCGGATACTGCCTCCGCCGATCGAGAAGACGGTCCATTTGTGAACTGTTTCTTTCTGCTCATTCAGTGCTTCCAGATAAAAACCGTTCGGAAATTCTTCTTCCCAGTCCAGGCAGAAGATCACTTCCGTTTCACCCGGAAGCGTCTCTTTGATCACTGTATCTGTTCCATGTCCCTTGCCGGTCAGTGAAAGGGATCCGAATAAACGGACACGGTAAAACGGAAATGTACCGAACTGCTGTACAAACAGACGGCAAGCACGCTCCGGTGCCAGTGTATGTGATGAACTCGGTCCCTTGCCGATCTTATAAAGCTCTCTGATTGCCTGCATATTGATTCAAATTCCTCAATAGGAACGCCTCCAGACCTTCACGGTCATTGATTTTGCCGCTTTTGATACCCTGTTCCAGATCAGCAAGTTCACTGATCATCGTAAGAATTTCAAATGAAGTACGTCCGTGTGCTGATCTGATGTCCAGATCAGGATATTTTCTCCCGGTCTTTGCGGCGATCTGGGGATCACTGTATCCGCATTCACGCAGACGGACCGCATTGTAGACAGCACGCAATCTGTAAGCCAGCTTCATGACAAGACTCTGATATGTATTCCGTGCGATCTCTGTCATCTCATATACACTGCGGAATGTCTGCGCGGTATTGCCCGCCAGGAATCCGTCAGCCATTTTCCATACATTGACATCCTGGTTTACCGGAACAAGATGCTCGATATCCGTCAGTGTCAGATCCTTTTCCCCGTACAGCAGGATCTTGTCCATTGCCTGATAGAACTGTGTTGCGCTTCCGTTGATGCGCAGATTCAGTTCCTTCCTCGCCTCTGCATCCATCCGGATGCCTTTCCTTGCAAGGTCCTGGCTGATCCATTTTTCGAGTTCCTGCGGAGTCGGATTGCCGTAATGCAGGTGTTTGACCCTTCCCTGTTTGATCCAGGGATCCAGTACCTTGAACTCCTTTGTGCGCTTATCCGCATCAAAACCAAAGCAGTATAAGATCAGGTCACAGTCAGGATTGTAGTGGCTGATATACTGTTCCAGCATTTCTGCATGATCTGGTGCAGCACCTTTCTTCTTCCGTTTGCCGGCAGGCTTTTCAGTGCCGCGCTTTGCGGAAGGATTCAGGAAATAAGGATCCTGGATCAGCACGATCCTGTGTTCGCTGAACAATGAAACAGTGCTGCAGTGCATGAGTGCATTGGATAACGAAAAGTCCTTCACTGAACCATCGATCGTCATAATATTTTCGGGCAGCACATCATCTCTGTTCAGAAGCTCATGTTTCTTACCGGAAAGATGATATGTTTCCGTTCCGTCAAGTAAATAAATCATGAAATCATTATATCAATTTTTGTCCCCGGCAGATGACATCAGCGCAAATTTACCTGATGCTGTGGTCAGCAGATTGCAGTACGGCAGACAGATGATCGTAATATCACCCTCTTCATGTGTGTTGAGATACGGGATGTGCCGCTGAAGCAGGCGCTGCAGTGTCTGAACGCTGGGATGATGGTAAAGATTATATGAACCGGCACTGATCACAGCCAGATCAGGTCTGAGCTGATCCAGCAGTTCTTCAGAAGAGCCGGTAGAACTTCCATGATGAGATACTTTCAGGACATCTGCCCTCAGATTCTGATAATCCCGTATGATCGTCTTTTCAGTAATCTCATCTGCATCTCCCGTCATCAGAAATGACAGGCCGTTCAGCTCAAAATAGATCACAAGCGAGCTCTGATTTGCGTCTTCATTCCTGATGCTGTTCAGATCCTGGCATAATACCCTGCCGCAGATCTGTTCATGAAAATGCTCAGTGATCACACGATCAGAATGATAATGCTCCGCAATGTAGTCCTGATTGCCGCTGTGATCCAGATCGGAATGCGTAATAAACAGTGTATGGATTTTATTGATCGATTTTGCTTGCAGGATCGTGTCCAGCTCGTCACAATAGGAAGGCTTTCCTGTATCGATCATGATGTTGTATGTATTCAGCGGCATCCGTATCAGAATACTGTCCCCCTGCCCGACATTGATGAATGTAACTTCTGCAAACGGATGCATCAGACCACACGCAAGATACAGCCACAGCACGATCGGCCGCAGGCGGGATTCGTATTCCGATTTTCTTAGTGATGCGATCAGCAGGATAAAAAACGGCAGTCCCGGTCCGATCAGACTCCCATTGATATCGAAAAAGCTGAGAAACGATAAAACACTGTCGATGAGCCGTGCGGTTTCAACAAGCGGCAGAAACGGCAAGAATACAGACAGCAATGCTGCTGTCCAAAGAAAGCCGCAGACGATGCGCAGATAACGGTACAGCACGATCTCAGCCGGATTGATCCGGTGATAGAGCAATGACTGAAGCAAAGATGTGTACCATAGCATATCCAGCCTGTGATCCTTTCCGCCGAATGAAACCAGCCGGAACATGACAGGAAACAGGAAAGAAGCAGATCCGGCGGCATACGGCTTCAATATCAGAATCATCAGCAAAGCCGTGCCCAGCCTCTGATCATCTCTGACGTGTCCGCTGCAAACAAGATCAAAGACGATCCTGACAGTCAGAATGACAGGAAAATGAAAGATCAGTCCTGCTGCCAGCGTCACGATACGTATGATCTTTTTCCGCTGATCCGGATAGCATATCTTTTTCAGAACGATATCGATGAATGCGATCATTCCCGACAGTGAAAATCCCGTATCATTCAGCCAGCCTTCCAGACCATCGTCATCTGAGCGTATGCCGAAGATGATCCGGTTCAGCACCGCTTTGTTCTGTTCATCCATAGAACGGACGCGTTTCTGGAGCCGGCCGCGCATACTGTGTGTTTTATTCAGTCCCTCCGGATCACAGACCACATACCAGTACACGCCGCGCTCAGCACAGTATTCAGCAAAGTCAAATCCGTAAAAACTGATCTGCGAAGAGATCTCCCTGAATTCACCGCTGAAGTAAACAGTCGAATCCAGCAATGGCTGCTGTTCGGTATAGAGCAGTACCTTCGTGCGTCCGTTTCTGACGACTGCATAGGAACTGTGTACTTCAATTACTCTGCCGGAATTGATCTGCGGCAGTTCTTTATTCCATACAGGTACAGCCAATATGCACAATAACAGCGTTATTAACACAAACGAACTGTTATGTGTACGCTCATACCACACACATCCAAGCAGGACTGCGGCAATTCCCGGAATATCACGGCAGAATACCAGAAATACAAACACGATCAGTGCCGCCAGCAAACTGTGTTCTTTGATCGTTTTCACAGAATGATCAGATCCCTGATCTTGTCCAGTTTTGCCGGTCCGATCCCCTTTACATTCGTCAGTTCATCGATCGTGCGGAACAGACCGTTCGCTTCCCTGTAATCAATGATCTTCTGTGCAGTACCGGGACCGATCCCGGGAAGAATGCACAGCTGTTTCAGTGATGCAGTATTGATCGATATTTTCTGCAGTTCCGAATTATTTCTGCCCGGAACATTCAGCACGTCATGGTCCTTCAGGATCATCTGGGGATTCAATGCCCGTGTATCGGCTTCATCCGTCAGACCGGCCTCTTCCAATGCATCACCGATGCTTGAATACAGCGGCAGTTCCATTTCTCCTGGTGTTTCCACTTCACCATTGACTGTGATTCGTATCGTATCCTTTTTCAGATCATAGATATGATACGGCCGGATACCTGCCCAGCCTGCCGTAAACAGAAGGATCATAAAAATAAGCAGTGGTTTCATGGTATAAACCTCCTGCTTATTATTTACGCAATATTCAGATCGTTTCCGCTTATTTCAGATCGAGGATCTCAACTTCATAGCTGACTTTTGCCGGGATCTCAACGACACTGCCGACTGACTTATCCAGAATTGCCTGGGCTAGCGCTGTTTCGTTGGAAAGCTTGCCGTTCAGCGGATCAGCTTCTGTGGAACCGACAATGCGGAATGTCTGTTCTTCTTTTGTATCGAGGAACCGCAGCGTTACTTCCGAACCGATATGTACAGTCTTTGAACCGCTCTTTGTCGTATCGATCAGTTCATAATGCTGAAGCATATTCTCAAGCTGAAGGATCCTTGATTCAACCTGAGCCTGCATATCTCTGGCAGCATCATAGTCAGCATTTTCGGAAAGGTCACCGAGTGCACGTGCTTCCTTCAGTTCTGCCTTGACTTCTTCTCTGACAACGTGGACAAGATGCTCATATTCATCCTGCAGTTTTTTCAAACCTTCTTCGGTTACATAAATTTTCTCTTCTGCCATGTTTTAACTCCTTTTTTGCCCGAACATTATAACATTGTGTGATGTATGATGCTACTGATTTTTGTTACCAGCAGATCGATCGCCACCTGATTTGAACCACCTTCAGGGATGATGAGATCCGCATAGCGCTTGCTCGGTTCAATGAACTGATCATGCATCACACGCACGGTACTCACATACTGGTTGACAACGGAATCAACTGTTCTTCCGCGTTCATTCACATCTCTCAGCAGACGTCTGATGAAACGGATGTCTGCAGCTGTATCCACAAAGATTTTGATCGACTCATATTCACGAAGACGTTCATCTTCCAGAACAAACAGGCCTTCCAGAACGATCACATCTGCCGGATGGCACAGTTCCGTAATATCACTTCTCGTATGATTTACGAAATCATAGGTAGGCTTGCGGATCGTTCTGCCGGCAAGCAGTTCCG
>DMBB01000387.1 GCA_003446295.1 Erysipelotrichaceae bacterium | reverse complement strand
CGACGTTCACTGCCGCACCGATCCCGAGGATGTACTTCTGATATACCTGGTTGTTTTCACATACCATCCAGGCACCTCTTGCCACACCCAGATATGCAAACGTATTGATCCATGTGACGATCCTCAGACAGCTTACGGACGGCAGATATTCGCTTCCGTACAGCGTCAGCACAAGCGGACGCGCGATGATCATGATCGCAATGGATGCCAGTGAGCTGAGCCAGAAGACGATGCTGTAGAGCTGGATGATCCGGTGATGATACTGATCTTCATCACCCGCCTTTTTCGCTTCAACGATCGTCGGATAAACGGAATCGATGATGGCAACGAGGATGAATGACCACATGGTATTGATGCCGGTCGCGGTACTGTAATATCCGGTGGCTCCGGCGTCGATGAATTCCTTCAGCATGATGCTGTCCATCTGGCTGTAGATGGCTACCATCAGTCCAGAATAAATGAAGTGATGGCTCTTTGACAGCATTTCCTTTGCAAGATCACCATCCCATGCCAGCGGATACTGACGGCGCTTCCTGTATGACAGGTACAGCATGGCGGCGATCGAGATGGATTCCAGAGATGTTGCAAAGGCAAACCACAGGACATCGCGGTTCAGGATCAGACCTGCCAGTCTCCAGGCAGCGACGATCACATAGGTGACTGTCTGGATGATCGATGTTACCTTGGACTGCAGCTTGGACTGATACCAGTAATTGAACATCTCAAAGGATTCAAAGATCAGTGACAGCGACAGCAGCAGCGTGATCCATGTCATCAGCCTGTCGCCCGGATTCAGTATGGTAATAATACCGAGCACACACAACGCCGACAGGAAGCTGGAACAAAGACGCATGATGATGGATGTACCGAGCACATAGTGCTGCCTGTCTTCATGATCGATCAGTTCCTTGATGATGACGCTGTTGAGGCCAAGGGTTGCCAGGGATGAGAAGAATGATACAAACGAGGCAACATATGTGATCTGTCCGAGATTGGACGGTCCCAGATATCTTGCCGTCCAGGCACTGATAAACAGACCCAGGAACATCTGGAAGACCTTCGCTCCGATGATCCAGCCTGCATTTTTCACGACACGGTTATTCATACATGCCATCCAGCAGTTCTGCGATCCGGGCAGCCTGCACTGCGTTGTTCTTGTGCTTCAGGACAAATTCCTGAGCCCTTCTTCCCTGTTCGTTCAGGTATTCGGGCGTCATATGTTCGAATTCCTTCAGGAATTTGAGAATGTCTTCCGTAGAGCCGTCTCCCATGTCACCGATGTATTCAAAATACTCATCGGGAATGCAGGCAAGATGGCTGCTGGCATGATATGTTCCGGTATTCATGTATTCCATGACCTTGCTGGGGAAGGAATACTTTACGAAATCCTGGTGGATCGGACGGGGATTGACCAGCATCGTCGCACGATTCATGACCTTCAGCAGTTCCCTGTTCAGCAGCAGGCCCATGATATGGATCCTGTCATTGCCTTCAGATTCCTTCTTCAGCATGTCCATCGCTTCGCCTGTACCGTAATAGTACAGGTCATAGCCGTGGTCACCCCACTGGTTGAAGGCACGGACAAATGTCATGACGCCGTTCTGCTCATCGATCTCTCCGGCAAAGATGATCGACTTGTTCCGTTCGGTGACCGTCTCACGTTCAACATTGATGTCGCACAGTCCTTCCATGACAATATAGGGCTTGTGTTTCGGATTCAGCTTTTCATCCATGTATTTCGTGAGGAATACATAGCTGCCGCACCAGGACATGATCCTGTAAACGATCTTTGCGTACAGACCGTCTCCTGAGAAATGCTCAGGCAGATCGGTGACGATGCCGGTATCCGGCATGCCGCGGAGTTTGCTGGCAGCAAGCGCACCGACTGCGTTGTCGATCGAAAGGACATCGATCACACAGGCGCCGTATCTTGCATACAGTGTATGGAAGAAGGCACCCAGAATATTCCAGATAGTCTTGATGCCGGGCACATTGATCGAAAGCGAATAATGATACATGCCATGGTTCTTCAGTTTTTTGAAGCGGTAATCAACAATGGCATCAGACGCAAGCACTGATGTATCGCATTCGATCGTCCTGCCATTGAGTGCAAAGCCCTCGGCGATCAGGCGGTTGAACTTCTGTGCCTGCTGGCCGGGACGTTCTGCTTTTGTGTAAAGTTCTTTATAAATATCCTCTTCCACAAGGTTTGAGAAGAAATAGAACGGTTTCGGTTCCCTGAGGGAACACTGCAGACCATATCCTGCGATCATCGGGAACAGGAGTGAAGGAAGCTTGTCGGTGAAGATCAGAAAAATATCAAACAGATCAACGACCACAAGACCTGCACAGAATACAGCCAGTGTGCGGCTGACCTTCTTCAGACCATGGAAGCAGTCCCTTCCGATCAGGGAAAAGGAAAACAGACCAGTAATGCCTGACATTGCAAGAATGTTCAGAAGGATGTTGTGCGCATTTGTATATTTGTGGTAGCGGATAATGGATCCTTTGCCGATTGCCAGATTCGCAGCCTGATAGATATTGCCCAGTCCGAATCCCAGCAGCGGCTTCTTCAGGAACAGCTGTACGGCATCTCGCCAGATCCTGTAGCGGTTGCCTGTCAGCTTATCAAGCAGCAGCACGATGCCTTCACCTGAGCGGATATATTCCATCTTTGTTAATGTAACTGCACCAAGACCCGCAGCCATCAGGACCAGTACGGCAAACACGATCCACTTCGTCTTTTTCCCGCCTTTCGGCAGCATCAGCATCGCGAATACCGCAGCTGTGCCCACATAGACCGACCGGCAGCCTGCCGCCGCAAGACCTGCAGCCTGCACAGCAAGATTGACCATGTCAAAGCCTTTGGACACGCCTGTTTCATGGTCATTGAGGAAATACAGACTCAGCATGCCGGAGCAGAAGGCATTGATGCCAAGCTGGTTGCTGTTCTGATAGAGACCTCCCAGGATCAGCTTTCTGAGGTCAGCATTCCATTTCACGACCGATTCAATGTCATTGGCAAATACATGCGTAACGCCTTGTGCTGCAAGTGCAGGACCAGCCACCGCACATATCAGTGAGCCTGCGCTCATCAGGAAGGTCAGACACGTGATGCTGCGGAAAATGATGCGGATATAGCGCTTCAGTTTGGCAAGGTCTTCCTCTCCTGTATACAGCATCGTCGCAAACAGCAGGTTGAACATCTCCATCCAGCGGATCAGGCTGTAGACATCGGAATACTGCAGATTGACCAGGATGCTCACCAGCATGACTGCCATCAGAAAGATCAGTGCCCGGTTCTTTGTGAAGAACTTCAGCCTCCCGTGAATCAGCACGATCAGAACATACAGACCGCTGATCAGCGTGCAGACATAAAAAAACAGGCTGGAATCAAAATCAAACAGATTCACGAAGAATCCGATCAGTATCGATGCAGCTGCCGTAAACAGCTGTATGATCTTGCAGTTTGTCAGAAAATCCTGATTCAGCCTCATTTTATTCTCCCAGATCAAGGCAGAGCTGCTCAAGGCGCAGCGCTTCCTTTGCAATATTATAGCCTTTTTTCGTGATTTCATCCGTATAATCACGCCGCTGCTGACAGCAGGCAGAAAGGCATGTGTCAGCCCACTGTTCAGGTGTGTCATTCAGTGATCTCATATGCACCAGGTCTGTCAGCACGACTTCTTCAGAGATCGTATCTGACAGGATACACGGAAGCCCGCTGTTCTGGGCATCGATGACCGTGATCGGCAGGCCCTCGTACAGTGAGGGAAACAGCAGTGCATCTGCCGCATTGAAATAATCGTTCAGCCGGTTCGTAAATCCGGCAAATACAACCGAATCGGAGATCCCGTATCCGGATACCTTCTGCACGATGGACTGCTTCAGCGGTCCGTCCCCGATGATGATCAGCCTGGAATTGCTGTTCTTCTTCAGGATCTCATTGAACACATCCACCGCAAAGCCGATATTCTTCTGCTCTTCCAGTCTGCCGGCAGCCAGAAACAGCTTTGTATCATCACTGACGCCCAGTTCCCTGCGCATCCCGATGCGTTTTGACTCATCGAACCTGTACTCTTCACAATCAATGGCATTCATGATGTATGTGACCTGAGAGGACTCAGCCATCTTTTTCCCGTACAGGTATTCCCCTGCATTTCTGGAGCAGGCAAGATAGACATTCGCATACTTCTTATAATTCATGATGAACAGCTTGTTGCGGATGCTCTTGAGCGGGTTGTCGCTCAGTCTGGTATTGAAGCTGTGAATGATGCGGTATGGCACGCCGTATTTCTTTGCAGGCTTCAGCACCATGCCGACCTGGCCCGGATATGTCAGATGGACGATATCATATTCCCTGGCGTGCACACGAAAAAACTCATCTGTCAGACGCAGCAGTTTCACATATGCCTTCATCGTCAGCTCGGGCAGGTAATAGATCCTTGTATCCTTTTTCCGGATCGCCTTCTGGAATACGGTATCACGCTGTTCCGTATAGATCAGGAAATCAACATGCACACGGTCATCAAAGTGTGTCGTAAAATCACGGACAAAGATGCCTACCCCGCCGGTCGGTTCATTTGCGAGCACATACAGGATCCGCTTCATGACTTCTGCCCCTTCAGTTTCCGGTAGACTGCCCTGAGCAGATCATATGTACCTGTCGCGTGCGCTGCCTTCAGGATGACGCCCTGGGTCTTTGCAACGACCCTGCGCTTTGTCTGCAGCAGCCTGACCTTCAGATCGGGTTTTCCTGCATTTTTAATCATCGCATCGATCAGCTGCACATCATCCCTGTCTTTGCCTTCATTTCTGTTTTTCTTGAAATTCCTGACCTGTTCCAGTGTCAGGAACTTTTTCCCGAAGTATACAAAATATTTCTCCGGATCATTGACCGCTTCGGAAGCAGTCATTCCGTAGTATTTCAAAAGATCGTTATGTGAACCGGGCAGATCATCCATGGAAATGAAATCCAGGTCTTCTGCCTGACGCATGCCGTAGAGCGCCAGCACGATGGAGCCGGTCAGTACGGTCCTGCTGAAGTCAAAGCTGTCGGATTCCTTCAGCAGCCTGAATGTATTCGGGAATCTGGTCGACTGACACTGATTCATGAATGAAACGGTCTGTCTGCTTAAGAGCAGCTCCGACATCAGTACCGTCTCCTGCTGGTTGTCTGTCGCATGCATGGAATGTTTTTCCAGACCGAACAGATCTCTCAGCTGTTCCTTGACTGCAGTCACCTCGGCATAATCACTGACTTCAATAAAGTAAGCTTTGACAGGATCGAATGTCGGGAAACAGGGAACCAGCTTCCGGTAGACACCGGAGAACCCGTCCCCATCATGATCCTGAGCCCATGAGTATTCCTGATAGATCTGTGCCAGGTAATGGAATGCGCCGTTCTCATTCAGAGAAACTTCTTTCTTATAAATGATCCCGAAGTGTTCCTGCAGGATCCGTTCGACTTCTTCATCATGTCCTTTTGCGGAGGGCCAGATATTGACACAGGCACAGTGATCCTTCGCCCTGATGTATTCCAGTACCATCTGATCCAGGACATCCGGGTCCGTTCCGCGCTCCATAAACCACTGATAGGGATACCTGTCATATTCTGCCGCAACAGGCAGGCAGATCACCTTGACAGGGATGTTCAGCACATATGCGCACGCGATCCGATGCGCCCCGTCCATCGGCTGCATATCCGGATCTACGGGGATGGGAAGCGCCTCATCTGAATATCCATGCACCTTCATCTGTTCATAGAGCTGTTCAAAGGCATCAATAAAAGCCTGGGCACCTGATTTATGGCTTCCTGCTTCCACAAAGGAGTCCCTTGTCATGATGCGTACATGTTCAAGGTACATTTTCCTTGCATATGCAGGGGCTGTATCCTTCAGCTTGAGATACAGGATCTTCGCCATGATGTCCAGACGGTTCCGGTTGATGAGCCGGCCGGCATCGATCTCCTCAACATGAAAAGCCATATCATCCGAAAGATGATAGGCGTTGAAAACAAATTGAGAAGTCAGTTCACTCAGCTTCTTCTTCATCGAAGTCCTTTCTTCTGGCGGCTCTCTTGAATACCCAGCCGCGGATCGTCGGAGTCATCCATTTCTCTACGATCTTCCGCTTCAGCATATTCCTGTTGTAGAGCTGTTCCGTGATCATGCCGTTTTCCAGCATGATGTCCTGGATCTTTTTCTCGCTCTGGAAGTATTCTTCCCCGCCTCTGCGTTTATACATATCCTTTCCGACACGTACATCTACCAGAACTTCATTGATGTTGGCAAATGTGCAGCCGGCTTCTGCCATGCGGATCCACAGGAGATAGTCTTCATTGAAATGAAGGTCCTGATAGTTTCCGGCTTTCACGACTTCACTCTTTTTATACATGACCGTCATATGATTGAACGGGCAGCGTTCCTTCATAAATTCTTTCAGTTCTTCATCTGTTTCCGGACAGACACGGTATCCCTGCGTATCAGACATGTCGTCTTCCAGGAACTCACGGATCACGCCGCCGCAGATGGAAAGAGATTCATTCTCTTCGAACATCTTCAGCTGTTTCTCGATCCTGTCTTTGCGTGAAACATCATCCGAATCCATTCTTGCGATCAGTTCATTTCTGCACTCCAGCAGTCCTCTGTTCAGGGAAGGACCCAGACCGAGATTCTGCTCATTGACAAGGACTGTGATCAGATCAGGATACTCATTCTGATACTGTTCCAGTACGACTTTCAGCACATCACTTACCGGACCGTCCTGTACGATCACGACCTGATCAGGAGAAACTGTCTGTTCAAGCATACTGTTGAGGGCCTGAACAAAGCGGTCGGGTTTTTCATTGATATAAACTGACATTAAAACACTGTATTTCTGTTCCATATTCATCACCGTCTTTATGATAACATTTTCCGCGCATTTTAAAACGGAAGCTGTGTGTCATATTCATGAAATCTTAACACTGTTTCAGACATAAATGAAGAAAAAGATCAGGACTGCCTGTTCAGACAGTCCTGATGGTTATGTATGGTTTTTATGATCAGTATTCAAGACCGAGCATACTTCTGATGAGATTTCCCAGATCAAGTATGAGCGACTGCTTGCCGATATTGAAGGTTACCTTCTTCGTTCCGCCATAGTCGCCGATGCCGTGCAGGATCATGGTTGCCTTGCCTGCCTTGACATTGTTTGTGACAGACTGGATCTCATAATCCACGCCGTGCGTCAGGATCTTACTGCCGACTTTGACAGTCAGATTGTCCTTGCCCGGTATGATCTGTGCTCCGGAGTACTCAAAGTACTTGTTCTTTCCGTTCTGGTAATTGACCGTTACCTTGGCGGATGAGAGGTTCGTTGCTTTCTGAATGACCTTGTACTCAGCCTTCAGCGTGCCGTAATAGGAACCGATGCCTGTCACTTCCACGCCGATGACTGTTCCGGCATTCGGGACATCCGCTGCACGGATCGGTGTTCCATACGATCTGTTGTATGTTGTGGATCCGTTGACCTTGGCATCCTGCGCATAGTAGTACGTCAGAGTGTAATCCTTGTTGAGCGTCAGCTTCTTGCCTTCATAGTCATAGATCACAGGCTTGACATAGTTCTTCGAGCCCTTCTTGGAAGCAGAATATACGGTATCCGCACAAGTGATCCTGAACCATGAGATGTCTTCTTCCGTGATCAGGAAGTTGTTGTTGGCAAGCGTGCCCTTGTAATTACCCTTCAGAATGATCGAAACAGACGGAGGATTCTTTGTCTTGTATGTACCATCCGTGTAGATCTTCTTGTTGTTGAAGAATTTCAGAGTATAATCCTTACCTTCGTCCAGCCATCTGCCATATACATTGGGCTCGAGTTCAAAAGCCGTAGGGTCTGTATCATCTGACTTCAA
>DMBB01000098.1 GCA_003446295.1 Erysipelotrichaceae bacterium | reverse complement strand
CCTTTTGCGACAAACCGGAGATCAAAGCTTCCATAAGGATAATCTTTGTAGTATCCCTGACCGCCGTAGGAATTCGGGTTGCCAAGTTCAATTCTGAAGATACCGTCTTTCTGGTTATACCTCAGGAAATTCAAAGTATTGGCGTCATAGAGCGGCTCATCCTTCGAAATGTTCAGGAGAATATAATCGTAGTTCAGTCCAACGTTCAAATCATAATTTCCGCCAAGGATGTCGAATGCGTCGAGATCAATATATGCGTAGCTTCCGTCCTTGAAGCCGTGGAAATCTCCTGCAGCGACCACTTTCGGCGCAGGCAGAACGACTACTTTATAGAAATCGCCGGAGATGTAGAAATCACCAAACAGGAAAAATCCGGTATGCATCTCATACTGTCCTGCAGGGAGATCGAATTTCACATCCTTTGAGTATGTACCGGAGGTATTTTCTTCACGGTCAAGGAACCAGATGACATCATCTTTGATCGCCACGATATATACCGGTAGACCAGAGTTGTTCGTATAGCGAATGGTATAATGACCGTCATCCAGATATGCATTATACTCCGCGTTCAGAATAGGAACACTGCTTGTATAGTCTTTCGGTGTAATATTCAGCTGCAACGGTTCACTTTCATCCAGTTCCAGCAGTTCTTCCGGTTCTTCTTCAGCAGGTTCTTCGGTCTCATCCGGTTCTGTCACTTCAGGAGCCTCTGTTTCTTTAGGCTCTTCTGTGATCTCCTGTTCTTCAGGTTCCTCTGGCACAGTAACTTCCGGAATTTCTGTCTCTTCCGGTATTTCCGTCACTTCAGGAATTTCAGTTGCTTCGGGAACTTCAGTCTCTTCAGGAACTTCAGTCGCTTCAGGAACTTCAGTCGCTTCAGGAACTTCAGTCGTTTCTGCAGACGGCAGTTCTTCTTCAGTGACTTCATTGCCGGTTTCTTCTTCCTGCTCAATCACAATGACGTTTTCTTCCTCGTCATCCTCTTCCGTGAGCAGGGTGGTTTCTTCGTCTTCTTCGTTGATCTGTTCTGTTGTGTCATACGGAGGATTGCCATACTCTTCTTCGGCAAGAGCAGTCGTTGAAATACCGGACAGTGATGTCTGTAATGACAGCAGCACAGCCAGCAACTGTTTCAATAGCTTGTTCATACGAGCCTCCCTCAGTGCTTGTGCATGATATTTGATCAATAATTATTGTTGATAATTTATATTAATTAAAGTATATCGTACTACGACCGGGAAATCAGAGCCGAACTATCATGTTCATACAAAAACAGCGAAAATGTAACACTATAAAAAGACATCCCTATCTCTGCACAGTTATTGCAGTGATCGGGATGCGCTCACACTGGTTCTTCTATTATTTTTTTGAGCAGCCGTGTTGATATTTTTACAACTTTAACCGGCACAAACAAATGTACAAGGAATCAGCTTATGCTCCATTGTCTTTCTGAGTATCCTGCCCGATCGTCCATTTCAGATCAACCTCTGACACTTCCAGTACAAAATGCTCTTCCTGCAGATCTGTCATCGGATGAGAATCCGCTATACCGATATGAACCCCGGAGATATCGGTTTCCTGAAACTCAGACGGATCACCCATAACCACATACTGAGATCCGATATCAGTAATATGTCCGGATTCATCCGGTTCGATGGGCATTGTTTCAAACGGCTTTTCTATGTTGATCCCCATTGTTTCCAGATATTCTGACAGTTCAGGATATGCATGTCTGATCTCTTTGACATAGTTCCTGCAGTAATCACAGGTGCAGACTTGATCACCGGCTGATACGTCATAATAATGTTTTGTTTTTCTTACATCCATTGCCTGACTCCTGAACACAGTTTTGCAGTATTCATATTCATTTTACATAGTTTCCGTAATGTTGACGACAACTGAAAAACAGCACAGAGATGATCATCCCTGTGCTGCAGTATTGGTTTAATGGTTGTATGTGTTTTCTGTTTCTTCTGCTGTAAGTTCCATAGCCTGACGTACGATCGTGAAGAGACCTGAAGCTGTGCCTCCGTATCCTCTGCCGTTGACGCCTCTGACTGTTACCTTTGCTTTCTTCGAAGGTTTGATGTTGCCGGAAACAGAGATGATCTCGAAGTCTTCCGGTGAAAGAACCGTACCGTCTTTCAGGATCACTTCAATATCATTGACGGAAGGAACGATCGCCTTTCCGGTATACTCATATGTTTCCTTCACAGTTACCTTGGCACCGGTCAGTCTGTTTGCGGCTGAGATCACCATGTATACGGCACTGATCGAGCCGGTATAGTTTCCTTTCGCCTTTGCCGTAACTCTGATCATTGTACCGGCAGGAATGATATCTGTCTTTCTGACAGCTTCACCTGCTGCACGGTATTCCTTCACTGCTTTTGTCCCGGTCCCGACAGTTACCTGTGTGTCTTTCACATAGGTATATGCTTCACTGCCGGATACAGGTTTTTCATAATCAGTTCCTGCTTTGAGCACCTTTCCGTTGGTATCGGTCAGCACTGGCTGAACATAGTTTTTGCCTGCTTTGGATGAATAAGCAGAATCTTTGACACTCATCGTTACTTCACTGAGATCCTTCGGATCAAATGCTGCAGTTTCGCTGAATGTACCGCTGTAGTTGCCCTTCATCTTAATGGTCAGTGTCTGGGTCAGTCCAGTCAGTTTCCCGTATGTCACGGTATAGTCTGTTCCCTTCTTCAGGAGCAGTCCGCAGCATCTGACAGTAACTGTAGGACTTCCGCCTTTCACATACTGACTGCTGTAGGAATAAGCAATGTTTTCTGCAGCAGGTGTTACCGTAACTGCCAGCTTCATACTTCCGGTATAGGTAATACCTTTTACGGCTGCTGTATACTTCCCGGCATTGACCGGCTTCTTATTCCAGGTAATGGTGTAATCCGTTCCTTCTGTCAGAACTTCATCTGTCTCATTATCCAGCAGGACAAGTGACTTGGTATGGCCATCGTAAGGGAAGACTGTTTCAGATGCCCTGACACTTGTCTTAATTGCCGGTCCGGTAATCCTGAAGCTGATCTTCTTTGTTCCGGTGAAAGCAATGCCGCTTTCATTCGGAATGCCTGTACCGCTCATGACGAGATATGCTGTTCCCGGCTTCTCGTCATTTGTGACAAACAGTGTGTACTGTTCTTCGTTCAGTTCCTTCTTGCTGTACTTGAATGACAGCGGTGCTCCTCCTGTCGTTGTTAGGGAAGCAGGATCGACCTTCTGCCCTTTGACGAATGTTACGGGGGAGATCTTGCTGACAGAAACCTTCGATACGGTCACTGTCCTGACCGCTTCAGGTGAAACATACATCATAACTGTCCGGGTACCATAGAAATCATTGATTCCTGTCAGTACCAGTTCAAACATACCGCCTGCTTCAAGCTCTGCTGTAGTCGGTCTGTTTTCGATAATGTAATCTGTTCCTTCTTTGAGCTTCAGACCGTTGTAAGCAACAGCCGGTGAGGGATCTTTTAATGCCGCAGTGTATGTGACCGACAGATCGGACACAGCTGCTTCCGCAAGGTCTGCCTGTCTGATCACAAACGGGATCTCGATCGTTTCCGTATAGTTTCCCTTGCCAGTGATCGTCAGAAGCGGTGTTCCGTATGTATTACGGTTGTCTGTATATCTGACTGTATAGTCCTTATTCTTTTTCAGCAGTTTGTTGCCGTCATAGACATTCAGACTGCTGAATGTCTGTGCTTTTCCGTTATAGACGAATTCCTGATCAGTTCCGGTGACCCAGATGCCTTCCGGGATCACTTCACTGACTTCTTCAGCATCAGGTCTTGTTACATCTCCCGGATCTTCCTGCCAGGTATTCTGCTTTCTGATGAAGACTGCTTCAGCTGCGGAGCTGCTGCGGTATTCACTGTCCTCTGACGGAACGACCGCTGCCTTCACTGTGATCCTGCTGTCATTCGCAAACTTCAGGATGATCTCGGATGTATACAGGATACCGCTGCTGTAAGGATCACTTCCATCCAGTGTATACCGCAGTTCTCCTTCTCCGGCAGATGTCAGTGAGATAACTGTTCCATCTTTAACAGTTGTTTCAGCTGACGCCTTGTACATGACACCCTGTTCATTCTGATATCGGATAACCGGTGTTTCAGCAGGGATCTTGTCTTCCTGAGCGGGATGGCAGATGACTTCCGCTGTCTGAATGATCTCGTTTCCTTCTTCAAAGCTGATCTGTTCCCAGAGATATCTTCTGCCATTGTAATCAACAGTGATCTCTTCAGACACCTCATTGAAGGCTCCTGTTTCTACGGTTTCAAGTGATGCAGGCAGAACTGCATGCGACAGCAGTGCACATCCTTCAAAAGCCTGTCTGCCGATGACTGTGACATGATCCGGGATCACGATCTCTTCCAGAGATGTACAGTTATAGAAACTCTCTGCAGGGATCTCTGTGAGAGCTTCACTCAGACGAATATCTTTCAGTGATCCGCAGTGAGAGAACACCTGTTCCTCCATGTCCGCAACGGTATCCGGCATCATTACATGATCCAGAGAACTGCATCCATAGAATGCACTGTCTCCGATCTTTGTCACGCCATCAGGGATATTGACCTCTTCCAATACTGCACAGCCGGCGAACGCTTCTGCTCCGATCACTTCGATCGTATCCGGCATTTCCACTGTCTTCAGCGTTGTGCTGTCCTTGAATGCGCCGTCCCCGATCTGTGTGACAGGGACTCCGTTAATTTCCCGGGGAATAACAGCGTGTTCTTCGCTTCCGCTGTATCTTGTGAGTGTAATGCCGCCGTCCTCATTCAATACGTAATCAAATTGAATGTGATCATTGACGGTAGCCTTCAGTGATCCGGAAACAGAACCAAGTGAAGCAGTAATGATCGCTTCTCCCGGTGCTTTCACAATGATATGTCCTGTTTCATCAACGGAAACGATCTCGCTGTCACTGGATGACCAGACAAGCTGAACGGATGCATAGATCTCAGGTTTGATCACAGGGCTGAGATCATATTCTGTTCCGATGTCCAGCATATAATCTGACGGATCAAACGTGATCGATTCGATCGGGTCTGAATATTCCGGCTCATTGTATGTGAGTGACTCATTATTGATTCCGATCATGAGGTTCTTCCACTGTTCCGGTGTGCCGGCATAGTGAACATGAAGTCCATATACTGCTGTTTCTGACAATTTGAATGCAGAATCTCCGACTTTTTCAAGAAGGCAGGTCATCCAGACGTCTGTCAGCTGTGTATTTTCAAATGTGTTCTCACCAATGTGTGTGACTGTTTCAGGAATATGGATCTGTCTCAGTCCGGTGCAGCCTTTGAACAGCTGATTCGGGATCATCTTGAATCCTTCTTCAAATGTTACAGTCTTCAGACCGGTACAGCTGGAGAAAGGACCTTCATATGGTGAACCTTCCGGTACATTGCCGCTCAGGCTTGCCGGCAGTTCGATCTCTTCCAGAGATGTACAGTTTTTGAACAGTCCGGAAGGAAGTGTTTTCAGATTTTTGCTTAACGTAACATTACTCAGCATTCCGCAGTCTCTGAAAGCATACTCATCGATCTCTTCGACAGTATCCGGGATGACGATGCTCTGCAGACCTGATGCTTCGAATGCATTGTTTCTGATCTTTGCGACAAATGAAGGGATCTCAAAGCTTCTGAGACCTGTGCACTCCCTGAACAATCCGGCCGGTATTGCACCGTTCTCAGGGATCACATCCTGCAGGATGCTGATCTCTTTCAGACCGTAACATCCGGCTAACGGACCGGCGCCATAAGAATCGTTTTCATTCAGTACCTGTGAAGACAGAATGACTTTTGCAAGAGAACCGCAGTTACGGAACAGGCCGTCCGCAAGATGGTCCATTGAGGATACAAATTCTGCCTCCTTCAGCTTATCGCACATACTGAAGGCGTTAGGTCCGGCATCATGCAGATAGCTAAGACCATCCAGGCGTTCCAGATGTTCACAATATTCAAACGCTCCTCTGCTGATCATTTCCATAGTTTCCGGCAGCTGAACTGTTCTGAGATTTGAACAATTGGCAAATGCATATGCGCCGATCGTATGAACTGATATCGGCAGCGTGATCTCTTCCAGACCGAAACAGTCTTTGAACAGTCCGTCCGGGATCATCCAGAATGATGACCCTGTTTTATCCTGCTCAAAGGTTACATCCCGAAGGTTCCAGCAGTTCGAGAACGGACCTTCACTGTATTCCCAGTCAATGTCGTTTTCACGGCTAAGACTTGCAGGCAGACTGATCGACGTCAGTGAACCGCAGTCCAGGAAAGCGCCCGGGCCGATCTCCTGCAGGCTGTTTCCAAATGATACTGCATTCAGATTAGAACAGCCCATGAATGCGTAACTGCCGATGCTCAGCAGCGTGTCCGGAAGCACGACTGTCTCAATCTCTGTATGATCCTTGAACGCACCTTCTTTGATGGAAGTCACCGGCAGATCATTGACATATGCCGGTATGATGACATCCGAAGGTTTATTGACATAGCCGATCAAAGAAGCTTCGCTGTCTGTCAGGTAATAAATATAATCACCGATGACATGCTTGCCTTCTTC
>DMBB01000235.1 GCA_003446295.1 Erysipelotrichaceae bacterium | reverse complement strand
TACCGAGCAGAAAATCTTTTTCTTCTTGTGTCATTCTGCCGAGAAGTTCTTTATCCAAATAGTTATGATACGGAATTCTTGCGAATGTATTGACTTCCTTTGTATATACACCGCCTTCCTTCATATAGAAAGCCAGGCATTTCAGCAGCAGAGGATTGGACCTTGATTCTTCCATAACAGTCATCATCTGCTCTTCACTGGTATGTACATCGTTTTCAACCAGGAACTTAAATACCTGTTCCTTGGTCATACGCATATCTCTTTCATCCGCAATCAGGATGTCCGCATCAATACTGTCAGACATCAGCCACACAGGACGCGGTGCCCTTGAAACAAAAATCAAATGCTTTTCAGAGTTTTTCAAAATATCTAGAACATACTGAATGCTGGCTTCATCCTTAAGATAGGAAACATTATCAAAAATTATCGTTCCCGCACGTACCCGTGCCGGTTCGATTTTCTGCGCAATTCTGCCGTCTGCGCAGTCAATCGTATGATGTGCTGTACGCCGATAGTAATATTCAATCGCCGCTGTTTTTCCGCATCCGATCGGTCCGGTAATATACAGCGGTCGGTTTTCCTCATCAGCTTGTGCGATCAAGCTTAGGATTCTTCCTATTTTTATATACTTCACAGCTACATTTCCCCCTATGTACTGTTTGTCACATCGCTAAATAGAAATATTCAGTCAATGTCACAACGCTAGTATATTAAAAAGCAGAACACAAGTTTTAAAAACAATCTGTTCTTTTGGGTAGTCATTTCGTAATTTTTTGTTTTTTCAGTATATATCCTAAAACCTTTACATCAAAAACAAGCAGATTAGTTTCAATCAGCAAATAAACAATACTGCCTGAATACAGAATTTCTTCCCGCTCCAAAATTCACTTGCTGAACAAATTATGCAGCATATAGTAATTGACTGTAAGCGTCAAATAATGGGCGTCTAGGATAAGCGGGATCTTCTGACTACAATGAGTGCAGATCGGAAGATCCCGTTCTTTGACATCAGGCATATGTACCGGCGCCACAGCCTAATCCTGAATCTGTGATGATGACCCGGTCCTTTTTTCTTGGAGTCTTAGGTTTCTCGTTACCCGGCGGAGCAGTACGATCAAGCATCTTTCGCTTCTGTTCCTCTTCATAACAGTGAAACTCTTCTGACCACGGAACCATCTGATCCAGATCTTTGTATTCTCTTCCTGAATAATATCTGGACGGCATTTTCTCCAGAAGATACTGGATATACCAATACGGATCCGCATCATTAGCTTTGGCTGTTTCAACCAGAGTCATGATGATGCCGCAGGCATAGCCGCCTCTGAATGTATTACTGAAAAGGCAACTCTTCCTTAATAAACAGACAGCTTTCACACTGCGCTCGCAGGCATTGTCATCAATCGGAATATTCCCATCATCCAGAAATTTTCGCAGGTATTTCTCCTGATTCAGGGTATATTGAACCGCGTCTTTGAATGTATTACTGTACGAGGGATTGGAAACATCCAGTGTTCTGAGGTAATCAAAGAATTCATCAACCAAAGGTTTTACAGATTCGTGGCGGTGATGGAGTCTTTCTTCTGCGTTCATCTCTCTGAGCTTGTTTTCTTCAATGTAGATCCCGGCTATTTTACTGATAAAGTTGAATTCCGGCAGTGAACTCAAATCTTCTTCGTCCGTTTTCCCGCTGAGCAGCTTAAGCGCATTTGCGCCTCTTCTGCGGGCATGACTAAAACATCCGCAGCTTTCAATCGTTTCACTGTGGTTTTCTTCAAGTGATGGATATGCGGAGAAGGCATCGCTTGTCAGACAGATCTTTTCTAAACTCTCCAGGAAGACTTCCCGGAAGTATTTCTCCAGATGCTTTCCGCTCCGCGATGGCTCCAGCTCATACAGGATGATCGGCGGCCTCTCTTTCTGAAGTTCTGAGGAGCGGTGAACCCAGAAGTATGATTTCTTTCCCGGTCCCCGTTTATCCCTGATCACCCGCCATGTGGTTTCATCACACTGCTGGTATGGATATCTGCTCAGCAGTGACAGCAGGTGCAGATACACTGGCATGAAGAAAAGCTCCGCAGCTTTGATGATCCAGTTGGACATCGTCTGCCGGGACAGTCTGAAGCCGTATTTGTTTATATCGTTCTCCATCCTGTAGGTCGTCACATACATACAGAACTTATCCATGATGACATTGGTAAGAAGAGACGCTGAAGCCAGGCTCTTTGGAAACATCGAGCCTTCATAATACAAAGTCTCTATACAATGCTCAAGCCCATAGGAAATAACAGGTGTGTATACAACCTTTACATATGTGGCGGCACGGATGAATTCAACAGTTCTGTGACCTTTCCAGTTCACAAAGCGCCAGTTTCCTTCGCCATACCTTTCATTCAGCTGATCAATGTCGTAATCATAAATGGTCTGTACCGGAAGGCCCTTCAGGTTTCTGTCCCTGAAGCCTTTTTCCTTTCTCCGGCGCTGAGGTCTGTTTTCCTTAATATGATGAGCCTTCTGATCTGACTCTTTTTCTTCAGAATCACAGTCTTCATCCAGCGGATCTTCTACATCATCTTCATCGAGTACCTGTTCAATAAGGTTCTCCATCTTTTCGCTGCTGGAACCGAACATCTCAGATTTCATCTTTGAAATCTGCTCAGTTAATTGTTTGTTCTGGCGGAGCAGTTCCTCATTGGCTGCTTTAAGACCTTTGTTTTCATCCTGAATGTGCTGAAACTGTTCCATCATCGGCTGTGTGGATTTCCTCAGTTCTTCAAGGATGTTCTTATATTCAATACACTCATCTTCAGCCTTCCTGGCTCTTTCGCCTGAAAGGCTGTTTTGCCTTTCGAGGTTAACGCAGATCTTCCTCTGCAGCTCAGTTTCTTCAGACTGGATCCGGATGGTTTCAAGTAATACAGAAACCAGTTCATCTTTTGAATAATCATCAGTTTCCTGAGAAGCCAGCTGAAAAGCAGCGGCGATTCTTTTGAAGATGATATCGTCCGGCATATTCGGTTCGATATTCAACTTCTCTGCCACTGCTCTTCTGTTCGGCATGACTGTTCTCCTCAGCTTATTGATTTACCATGTCTCTGATCTGCTCGATCTTCTTTGAAAGCACACTGTTTTCTTTTTTTAATGCGCTGTTCTCCGCATACAGGGAAGTTACCTGTTCCCGCAGCGTATCGATCTGGGCCTGAAGCTTCTGATTCTTCTTTGCCAGTTCGGAATCCGAAGGAACCTGATCACTCTCGGTCTTCTCTTTCTTTTTTCTGCCTTTCTTTCCTGTGGGAACGATCTCACCGGTGGCAGGGTCGATTTTACCGATCAGCTTTCTGGTGCCTTCCGGCCGCTTGGTAACCGGATTCCACTTCATGTCCTGTTCGTAGACATAGGTAGTGTTATTGGCTTTGGAATGGCTTTTGACAATAGACATAGGGCCTCCATCCATCTACACCAATATTATAACATATCATATAATGTATACCCTTTAAACTAAACTATACAAATATTTTTATGTGGTTTAGATCTTCTTCTTATAGCGGATACTTCCTTCGATGGCGAAGCCGTCCATGAGCTTTTCAAATTCCTCCCGGTTAAGGTTTCTGGCCTCCTCTGTGTTCCTGGGCCACTGATATACACCATCTGTGATCCGGTGGTAGAGAAGGGTAAACCCGTCACGGTCATAGATCAGTCCTTTGATCCGGTCTCTTCTGTTTCCGCAGAAGAGAAACAGCGTTCCGTCATCCACCGGTTCCATGCCATAGTTCAGCCTGATGAATGCCGCAAGACCATCGACTCCCATACGAAGATCCGTCTTGCCGGTACGGATGATGATCCGCTTGATTCCATACGCTTCTCTAAGCATGGCTCAATACCTTAATCACCTTTTCCAGAACAGCAGTATCAACTCCTTCAGGGATCACCAGACTGAACTGCTTATACTTCAGGATCAGATCCTGACTGCCGGATCTTACTGCCGGCTGTACATCATCAGGAACTTCAAAGAACTGTGTCCCTTTTTCCATCTCTTTGAGCTTTTTCCTCCAGTGATAGAATTTGCGGGCATTCACGCCGTTCTCCTTACACCATTCCTGGACTGGTTTCCCACTTGATCCGGCTGAATCAATGATCACTTTCCATTCTTCCAGTTTCTGCGTTGTCTCTTCAGTTGTCATAGAACACTTAAAAACCTCCACGTATCTACATAGATAGTAGTGGAGGTTCGGGCGGCTTCCTAGACGCCCATTATTTGACGCTTAC
>DMBB01000008.1 GCA_003446295.1 Erysipelotrichaceae bacterium | reverse complement strand
CTGAATGCATAATAGTCGACTGTATAGTCTTTGATCATCTGAAGACCTTCTTCACTGATCTCAGGGCAGATGCCTTTTTCTCTCCAATATCTCTTCAGATATCCCGGGATCGTTCCGAGGCACATCGGATCACCCATGTAATACAGCGCAGTACGTGTCAGATTGTATGCACCGAGCACATTCTTCGGATCACAGTTGACCGGATAGTTTGCAACAGCAGAGCTGCTGAGCATGCAGCCGATCCTGTTGGCAGGATCGATCTCATGTCCGATCTTGACCGTCCAGGCATTGGCAACAAGAATGTTCACATATGCTTGCCATTTATCTTTTTCGTTGACCATCTGCGCATTTACTTTGTTTTCCGGGTCCAGGGAAAGAACGCCTGCGGAAACCATCGGTCTGCGGTACAGATTATTTACTTCATTGAACGTCATCCAGAGGGTGACCTTGCCTTTATAGCGTGTGAATACTGTTGTGACATAACGCTTCCAGAATTCAAGCATCTTGTCACTGCACCATCCGCCGTATTCTGTCAGCAGATGCAGCGGTGTTTCGTAATGAGACAGCGTGATCGCCGGCTCCATTCCGAGTCTTCTCATCTCATCGAACAGATCATCATAGAATTTCAGACCTGCCTCATTCGGTTCTTCTTCATCACCGTTCGGGAAAATACGTCCCCATGCGATCGATGTTCTGAAGCACTTGAATCCCATGCCTGCCATCAGCGCAAGGTCTTCCTTGTAGCGATGATAGAAATCGATGCCGTCATGGCTCAGATAGATCTTGTCGGGATCCAGCTGCATCTCCCACTTATGCGCTTCTTCATTCCATTTCAGACCAGGTTCTGCTGTGTTGATGCCGACACAGATATCTGTTACATTCGGCTGTTTTCCGTCTTCCAGCCATGCGCCTTCAAGCTGGTTTGCTGCAACGGCTCCGCCCCACAGGAAGCCTTCCGGGAATCTCTTTTCGTTCATTTCACACACCTCTTTTCTTCATACACAGTATAGTTCAATTCATATATAATGAAAAATATATATTATATGTATTAAATATATGTTAATACGATATTCGGAGGCGTGTTATGAACAAGAATAATCTCCATATATTCCTGACCATTGTGCAGTACGGCAGCATTTCTTCAGCCGCGAAGAAACTCTTTACCAGTCAGAGCAATCTGTCCGCAAAACTGCAGAATCTGGAGGAAGAAGTCGGTCATCCTTTGCTGATAAGGGGCAGGGGCAGAAAAACGATCGAACTGACTGTGCATGGAGAGAAACTGCTTGATATTGCCAGGCGCATGGAATCGCTGGACAGTGAGCTGGATGAGCTGAAAAAGGACAACGGCAGACAGACGCTTTCGATCGGCATGATCGAAGCGCTCTGTACGGTAACACTGCTTCCGTTCCTGAAAGAGTTCATGCTGAAGCATCCGGAGATCTGTCTGGCTCTCCATACATATCATTCCAGGGAAATCTGTTCCATGGCGGAAAACCGGATGATCGATCTGGGCCTGGCAGGACGCTCCTCAGTTTCCGGTGCGGTACGCTCTGAAAATCTGCTGTTTGAACCGATGGCGCTCATCGTTCATAGGGACAGTGACTATCAGGACGGTGTCAGTCTCGCACAGCTCCCGGCAGAAGGAGAGATCTATGTCCGCTGGAGTGCCGCTTATGAAAACTGGCACAATGAGATATGGCAGCCCGGACAGTTTCAGATCCAGGTCAGCACCAGCAGTATGGTAGGCGATTATATGCACAGCGCAGGAAACTGGGCAGTTGTCGGCAAAAGCACTGCCTTGCGGATGACGGAACGATATCCGCTGAAAATGATCAGCTGTCAGGAGGAACTGCCGGTACGTGCCTTTTATATCATGGAAAACAGGTATCCCCGGTCTTCCCGCTTGTCTGCCATGGAACTTTTCAAGCAGGAACTGCAGGAGTGGATCAGAGGCAGTCAGATCCTGCTGGGCGGCAGCTCGCATCCCGGAGCCAGGATCATCTGAAGATAAAAGAAAACGGCTTTCGCCGTTTGCAATGTGTTTCAGAATGACATCAGCAAAACCGATTTGGAGGTTCATTCCTGAGAATCGGCTTTTTTCAATTCCTGAGCAAGGATATCATTGAACATCAGGAATGCAAAGGTGTCGGAGAGCACCGTATTGGATGCTTCGGAAAGAGACACCGAAGGCAGCGTGATCACTTCGCTGAAATTATGACGCAAAGGATGCTTGGAATTGATGGTGATCAGAACAAGATATGGCTTTTCATTGCTGTCCATGCGGATCTTGCGCATCAGCTCCTGATAAGACGAACCGGAAATTGCCGAATAAATGATGATCATATCATCAGATGTCAGATGATACGGAAGAAAATCCAGAGAGGGCAGTGCAGCATTGATGTCAGTTTCAAAGTTCAGCGTTATCAGCATTTCTTCTGCCGGCAGTTTGGAAAGATTGGAACCTAACAGAATCACTCTGCGGCTTTCACGCATTTTTGCGATCAGCTTGCGTACTGCAGCACGGTCAGTTGTTTCATATACCTGTTTCAGCAGTTTTCCATATGCATCTGCATTGTTCTGACGATCGGATCTCCCGGAAAGCTCTTTGATATCCTGGGCAAACTGATACTGGAACTC
>DMBB01000025.1 GCA_003446295.1 Erysipelotrichaceae bacterium | reverse complement strand
AAAACTCTTCTCTTAAAGGAGAAAACGATATGAATGTACGGGAAATAATTATGTTATGATAGTCGCGTGAGGGAGTAATCGGCGTTTTACGCAGACAGATCGTCATCACGGAGAATACCCGGTTTGTCTTGAAATGATGAGACTCATGGTGGTTTTTGCCGGTGCATGAGTTCCTTGGTGAAATAACAGGAGATACTATGCAGCCGAGCCAGCTGCGTTTTTATTCAGGAGGAAAAGAAATGGGTTTAGATTGGGGTATGATACTGGGCGGCTTCGGCCTGTTTATGTTCGGAATCAAATTCATGGGGGACGGTTTGAAAGCTGTTGCGGGAGATCAACTGCGTGACTATATCAATCGTTTCACAGCCAATAAGATTTCTGCACTGCTGATCGGTATTGTGATCACGATCATTCTGCAGTCTTCATCAGCTACTTCAGCGATCTCGATCGGTCTTGTCCGCGCAGGACTGATGACATTGGAACAGGCTTCGGGAATCATCCTCGGTGCTGCGATCGGTACAACGGTCACATCGTTCCTGATCTCGTTGAGCATAGAAAAATATGCAATGTATATCGCGTTTGCCGGTGCGATGCTGATATGTTTCTCAAAGAAGCATAAGATCATTCTTTCCGGCAACGTCGTGCTGGGATTCGCGCTGATCTTCATGGGCATGGCATTTATGGGTGATGCGCTTGCAGCACTGAAAGCAATGCCGGCATTTGAAAGCTTTGCACTCAAAATGAGCAATAATCCGATCGCGGCACTGCTGACAGGTATCGGCCTGACAGCAGCCGTACAGTCTTCCGCCGCAACGATCGGTGTTGCCCAGAAACTGTACCAGGCAGGAGCAATCACATTCTCTGCAGCACTGCCGTTTATGTTCGGTGCCAATGTAGGTACTACAATGACAGGTATCCTTGCGGCGATCGGCGGATCGGTCTCCGGCAAGCGCACTGCAGCACTTCATACACTGATCAATGCCATTGGCTGTGTATTCGGTATGCTGATACTGAAACCGTATGCATCATTCATCATGTCGATCGCTTCAGGCATGAACCCGATGATGCAGATCGCAGTTGCAAACATTATCTTCAAGACAGTCACGACTCTGGCGATGCTGCCGTTCACAGAAAAGATCGTCGGAATCGTCCGCAAGATCGTTCCGGGTGAAGAATCCACTTCGATCGATGTCAATATTGATGAACTCGACAGAAATATCGCTACGATCCTTCCTTCTGCTGCGATCAGCGCGATCCAGCAGGCAGTGCTGAAGATGATCGATGTTGTCCGCTACAATATGTCTGAAACAGTCAGATATATTAATGAAGAGGGAAGCGATGAAGATGTAGCCAAACTGGAACAGAGAGAAGCTACGATCAACCATTTCGATGCGCAGATCACGGATTATCTGATCCAGCTGTCTATTCGCCCGAATCTGACAGAACAGGACAAAAAGGACTGCCGTGCATATCTGGATGCAGTCAAGAATATCGAGCGTATCGGCGATCTGTCCGCAAACCTCTGGGAATTCTTCCATGAAATCTTTGAACGCAACGAAGAACTGACTGCACCCGGTGCAGCAAGTGTTGACGATATGATGCGTCTTGTGATCGATATGTTTGACGATACAGCTGAGATCTTTGTCTCCAATGATGAAGAGCTTTATAAGAAACTGCTGGAAAAAGAACACAAAATGGATGCTATGGAAGCAGAAGCCCGTCAGGCTCATTACACACGTATGGTCAACGGTGAATGCAAATCCCATGTTGCATCATCAGTATACTGTGATATTCTTAGTACGATTGAGCGTATGGCAGACCATTGCTGCAATACCGCAAAATCTTCTGTTACAGGTCTGACAAGCGACCTGTCAGATGATGAAGTCACAGCACCTGCAGCTGCATGATTGCTCGTGTATAGTGGTTACAGGAGACTGAATTATGATTGAAAAGATTTCTGTTTTCGTGTCTGATATTGACGGAACATTGGCCCTGAAAGGCGGCAACCTGCAGACTGAAACAAGGAAAGCAATTCAGCGCCTTCATAAAGAGGGCGTGCTGATCGGGGTTGCTTCAGGCAGACCGCTGGATCATAGGATCATCAATCGTGCCCATGAATGGGAACTCGGGTTTGATTTCGATTTCGTCATCGGAATGAACGGCGGAGAGCTGTACGACAAAAGCGAAGGCGTGATCGAAAAGTACTATCAGCTGAAAAAAGAAGACGTACATGAAATCGTCAGTTTCCTTGCACCGCTGCCTTTGAATGTGATCGTGTACAATCAGGGCTATGACGATATTTCGGCACTTCACATGGATGACTTCCTGATCGATTCCCAGAAGCGCAACAACTCCGTTGTTACGATCGGTGATGTCGATTATGTCAGCCGGTTCGATACGGGCAAGATAGAAGTACATGTCAAACCGGAGAATATGCCGGAGGTCATGGCTGCAGTAAACGCTCATCCGTCTGAAAACTATATCTGCGTCAAGACATTTGAGGGACCGAACCATGTGACGATCGAATTCATCGATCCGCATATCAATAAAGGACTGGCGCTTCGCAAATTCAGTGAGAAGTACGATATTCCGCTTTCTGAATTCATTGCATTTGGTGACATGGAAAACGATATCGATCTGCTGAAGGAATCAGGCTGGGGCGTCTGCATGATCAACGGCTCGGACACAGTCAAAGCGATCGCCCAGGATGTTACGGAATACGGCGTCA
Organism: Erysipelotrichaceae bacterium; assembly: GCA_003446295.1. Next base: position 7,136 of record DMBB01000025.1, on the reverse strand, counting down.
CTGAGGACGGCGTAGGAAGATATCTCTTCAAGAACTGGTTTGATCGTCAATAAAGTATTCATTTCACTGCACTCTGCACGTTTTGCAGAGTGTTTTTTTTGCGTGATGAACAGAAAAATCTGTGATTTTCCGAAAAAATATTTGAAACGTTTCAATTTTCTTGTTGACAGACATATATTTGCAGATTAGAATGCTATTGTAAATTAGTTGAAACGTTTCAAATCACAGGAGGTCTTCCATGAGAGCAGTAATGCTTATGTATGACACGCTGACAAGAAATTATCTTCCGAATTACGGATGTAATTTCTCTGTTATGCCAAATTTCAGACGACTGGCTGAAAGATCAATTACGTTTGATGAATTCTACGGAGGATCGATGCCCTGTATGCCTGCCAGGAGGGAACTCCATACAGGAAAATACAACTTCCTGCACAGGGGATGGGGACCGCTGGAACCGTACGATGATTCAATGCCGGAAACACTGGCCGGAAACGGCATCTGCACGCATCTTGTGACTGATCATTCTCATTACTGGGAAGACGGCGGCTGTACATATCACGGACGCTATTCCTCCTGGGAAGGGTTCAGAGGTCAGGAAGGTGACCGCTGGGTTCCGCGGGGTGAAGCAGATCTGTCGCTGAATACATGCAGTCTGAACAAGAAGAACATCTCGGTAGTTCAGCATCTTGCCAACAGAACAAGGATCGTTGAGGAAGAAGATATGCCTTCCGTACAGACTGTTTCGGCAGGTATCGACTTCATTGATCATTACCACGACAAAGACAGCTGGTTCCTTCAGATCGAATGCTTCGATCCGCACGAGCCGTTCTATGTGCCTGAAAAGTACAGAAAGCTGTATGACTGCTGCAAGAGTGAAGATGCGTTCAACTTTCCTGCGTATACAGCAGTAGACGATAAGTATACGCAGGAAGAGATCTGTGCTCTGCGCAAAGAATACTGCGCGCTGCTTTCTCTCTGTGATGAGCAGCTCGGCAGAGTACTGGATGCCTTTGATCAATATGATCTCTGGAAGGATACGATGCTCATCGTAAATACCGATCACGGATTCTTCCTTGGCGAGCATAACTTCATCGGAAAGAACTTCCCTCCGATGTATGACGAAGTGATCCACACGCCGTTCTTCATTCATGATCCGAGATACGGACATGACGGAGAACGCAGAAACAGTGTCTGCCAGACAGTGGACATCGTTCCTACATTAATGAACTACTTCGGCGTTGAACCGTTTGCGGATATGGACGGCAGAGATCTTGCGCCTGTCATTGAAAAAGATGAAAAGATCCATGATCAGATCCTCTACGGGCTCCATGGCGGACAGGTCAATGTATATGACGGCAGATATGTCTTCATGAAGGGAAGCACCAGCAAGGATCAGCCTGTATACAATCTGACGCTGATGCCGACAAATATGAGGGGATTCTTCGCAAAAGAGGAACTGAAAAGTGCGGAACTGGTTGATGGCGGAAGATATTCCCATCATCTGCCGGTCCTGCAGGTCCCTGCACTTCATTCCATGGGATCATTCTTCAGCTGGCCGGATGCGCTGTATGACAAAGCAAATGATCCGGAACAGAAAACTCCGGTAACAGACCCGGAACTGATCAGACAAATGACAGCCAGACTGAAAAGCGCAATGAAAGCAGCCGATGCGCCGGACTGGCAGTATAAAAGACTGGGCATAGACAAATAAGGGGGTATACAAAATGGCCGATAGTTCTATGACTACATTCATGCAGGAAAAGGTAATGCCTGCAGTCAACAAATTTACAAATTTCCACTTCGTCAGATGCATGCAGAAGGGTATCGTTGCCTGCACCAACGCCACAATGATCGGTTCGATCTTCATGCTGCTGCTCATTCCGCCGTTCCCGGCAGATATGACAGGCGGCTTCGTCGACGCATGGAGAAACTTCTCCGCTGCCAATGCCGGACTGCTGAACCTTGGTTATACATTAGGCACACAGTTTGCCGGTTTCTATATCATCTTCGGTATGGTAAATGCAGTCTGCCAGGAAGCGAAAGTTCCTGCAGTCAACAATCTTGTTCTGTCAGTGCTTGCATTCTGCTTCCTGCACAGCAATATCGTTGACGGCAACCTCACGATCGGATTCTTCGGCGCACAGGGTATGATGGCAGCCATCATCGTCGGCTACTTCATTCCTCTGCTGAATATGTGGTTCAAAAATCATGGCTTAAGGATAAAGATGCCTGATTCAGTTCCTCCGTTTGTTTCTGAACAGCTCGAAGACATGATCTCAAGCTTGATGGTTATGGTCATTGTCGTACTCGTGAAACTCGGCTTTGATGCTTTCGGCACAACACTGGGCGGATTCATCAACAAACTGTTCGGACCGCTCTTCTCCGGTTCTGATACACTGTTCACAGTTCTCGCATACTGCATCATCGTCAGAATTCTGTGGTTCTTCGGTATCCATGGCAACTCCGTTGCCGGTGCTGTGATCAACCCGATCCTCTCCATGTCTGCAGTCGCAAATACAGAAGCAGTCGTTGCAGGCGGAGAACCTACGATCATCTTCAATTCCAACTTCCAGCAGTGGACAACACAGGGCATCCTCTTCATTGTCATTGCTCTGCTGCTTGTTGCTAAATCTGAACAGCTGAAGGCAGTATCCAGAATCGCTCTGGTACCGGCACTGGTCAATGTCGGCGAACCGCTGACATTCGGTCTGCCTCTGGTTCTGAACTTCGACATCTTCGTTCCATATATTATTGTCTTCGCACTCTGCGGCTTCACACCTTATATGGCGTGCAAACTGGGTCTGATGAGAATTCCTTATGTAGGTGTTCCGTTCACGATTCCTGCAATCATCAAAGTATTCCTGATGTCCATGGACTGGAGAGCGATCGTTGTCTATCTTGTCAATGCGGTTGTATGCGTACTGATCATGATCCCGTTCATCAAGAAATATGACAACAAACTGCTGGCTGAAGAAGCTGCCAGCAAGGAACAGGCTTAATCAATAAGTGAGGTATTATGTTTCCATATCTGATCATTCTGCTGAAAATACTGCTTGCGGCTGTTGCGATATACCGTATCTATGTACTGTATCGCTTCAAGAAAAGTGATACGAATGTAAAACTCAGATTTGAACTGATGTCAATGATCGAACTGGACGGAGGCATTGCGTTCACTCTGGTCGCACTGCTTGCTGCAGTCAATGAAAATACGTATCTGTTCACATCCGGCCTGCTGGCAGTCACGATCCTGCTGAATATTGCGCATCTGTGCAGGGTGATCGTAGCTGGAGACAAACGCATTCTGCTGGGCAGACATGCATATGATCTGAAGGAGATCAAAGGGATGAACACTTCAAGAGTCACATTGCATGTATATGTGTACGGAGGAGAACGGCTGCATATCCTTGTCCCTCTGACACATAATGAGACACTGCAGAAAATGAAATATCTTAAGTAAAAAAATGTGACAGATGCTGATTAAGGTGTCTGTCTTTCATTTGTTCGTGTAAAATATTGGCATGACATCAATTAAGGATATTGCAAGAGAACTGAATCTGGCTGTTTCGACAGTCTCCATGGCTTTGAATGACAACGACAGGATCTCAAAAGAAACAAGACGTCTTGTTCATGAAAAGGCCAAGGAAATGAAATATGTCAAAAACGGTGCTGCAGTTGATCTGCAGAAACAGAAGACAAATCTGATCCTGTTTGTGCTGAATGATGCATCCCGGTCCTTCTTTTCCTATGTCATCAAGAGCCTGCAGAAAGCAACGGCTGAAATGGGCTATGATTTCCTGATCTCCACAACATACGGAGGACACAGAAATACTGCAGAACGGTTTATCAAAGAAAGAAGAGCGGATGCTGTCATCGTATATACGAAAACGATCCCGGATGAACTGCTGAATGAATATGCATCGGCTGATTTTCCAATCTTTGTCCTGGGACGCAAGGTGGAAACAGACAATCCGTATCTCAGGTGCCATATGGTTTCCGAGATCAGACCGCTGATAACATGCGAATATCTGATCAAAAAGGGACACAGACGCATCGGTTTTGTGTCAGGCTTTGCGGAGTCCTTTGGTACGGTCCTGAGCCTGCAGGGTTTCCGTCTTTCCATGAAACAGCATGGCCTTCCTGTCGATGAGTCATTGATCTTTGATGCAGGAAACAGCCAGGCGGAAGACGGATACAACATCACCGAGAAACAGATCCTGAACAGACTGGATGAAATGGATGCACTGATCTTCTCAAATGATGATATCGCTGTCGGTGCTATGAAATGCTTCAACGATCACAACATTGCGATCCCTGACAGGATCTCAGTCATCGGACGTCATAATATTCCGGCATCTGCCGCAACAGTACCGCCTCTGACAACGATGACCTACAATAATTCAGATCCGGAAGTCTATACGAAGCTGATAAAATGTCTGGATTCCTATATCCGGATGGAGCCTGATCTGAAACTGGAAAAAGAACTGAATGAGAATCTCGGCAGTGCTGTGATCATCGAACGTGAGACTGTCAAGGATCTGAACAGACACTGAATGCTGAAATGAGAAAGAATCACCGGATCTGGACCCGGTGATTTTTTTGCACCAGTCAGTACCTGTGCTGCGGTATGAAGCTGTGTTTTTATCGCTGAAAAAACTTTCAGAGATCACCTGCGCAGAAAGAAAACGGATCATGATTGATATACTTTCAGATGACGCAATTATTACAGATGATAAAGCTGTGTCAGGATCCATGCCTGGGGAAATTCATCTTTGCCTGATAGATGCTGTGCAAAGAACAGTACAGAAAAAACATATGCCTGTTTGCGGAGCATTCCGCGGTTTTTTTATACATATCGGCTGAAAGTGGAAATGTTGATTTACGAGGATAAAAAGCATGAAATCGATCAATTGTTTCTGATTTAAAGACAAATGGTCGCAATACGTGAACAAATGTTAAACGTGTGAAAAAAGTTTCAAAAACTTTCATAATTGGTGAAAAAACATGCAGAAATTGTGTTGAAAAGGTGATAGGAAGTTTCTATAATGAACGCAACTTCACTTTTGAAATCAGAAGTTAGAAATGAGGGTAGAAATGAATTATCGTAACTTACTTAAAGGAGGATTGGCTGCAGCTATGGCCTTTACTATGGCGGCTTGCAGCAGCAACTCAGGCAGTGCGTCCGGAAGCACGGATTCACAGTCATCAGGTGATGCAGGTGATGCAGGTAAAACTGCGTTCAAACTCGGCGGTTCAGGTCCTTTGACAGGCGGTGCAGCAGTTTACGGTACAGCCGTATACAATGCTCTGAAGATCGCTGTTGATGAAGTTAATGCGGCAGGAGATGTTCAGTTTGAACTGGATTTCCAGGATGATGCTCACGATCCTGAAAAAGCTGTTACAGCTTATGGTGTGCTGAAGGACAATGGCATGCAGCTGTCCGTACTCACAGTCACATCAGCTCCGGGTGCTGCAGTAGCCCCTCTTTATGACGAAGATAATATATTTGCGATTACACCTTCCGGTTCATCACTGGCAGTCATTTACGCTGATCAGGCAAACAAAACAGGTGCTTATGGAAACTGCTTCCAGATGTGCTTCACTGATCCGAACCAGGGTTCTGCATCAGCTGTTTATCTGAAAGATCATGCAGATCTCGGCTCAAAGATCGCAGTTATCTTTAAGAGCGATGACAACTATTCTTCAGGTATCAATGACACATTCCAGGCTGAAGCACAGGAACTTGGACTGGATGTTGTTTATACAGGAAGCTTCACTGAAGACAGCGCAACAGACTTCTCTGTTCAGCTGACACAGGCAAAGGATGCAGGCGCTGACCTGGTCTTCCTGCCGATCTATTATGATCCCGCTTCACTGATCCTGACACAGGCAAACGGTATGGGCTATGCTCCTACATTCTTCGGCTGCGATGGTCTTGACGGACTCCTGACACTGGAAGGCTTCGACACAGCACTGGCTGAAGGCGTTTATATGCTGACACCGTTCTCTGCAGACGCTGCTGACGACAGAACACAGAATTTCGTTAAGAAATACAAGGATCTCTATGGCGAAACTCCGAACCAGTTCGCAGCTGATGCTTATGACTGTGTATTTGCTATTGCACAGGCTCTTAAGAATGGAAATGCAACTCCTGATATGAGCACAGATGAACTGACAGATATCCTCGTAAAACAGTTCACATCAATGACTTATGACGGAATTACAGGCGAAAGCATGACCTGGTCTGAAACCGGTGAAGTCACAAAAGCTCCGCAGGCTGTCATTATCAAAGACGGTGTCTATGTAGGTGCCGAGTAATCTTTGAATTAACATTGGGAGCTTAGGTAGTAAAATATAGGTTGCCAATTCTGAAATGGTTGGCAACCTGATTTCTTTTTGCAGGAGGGGAGTAATTATGGCTTTTCTGTCATATCTGATAAATGGATTGGGTTTAGGAAGCGTATACGCGATCATTGCGCTTGGTTATACGATGGTTTACGGCATTGCGAAAATGCTGAACTTTGCACATGGCGACATCATCATGGTAGGTGCGTACGTAACATATTTTGCACTGTCACTGATGAAGCTGCCTGTACTGGTCAGTGTGCTGCTGGCTGTTGCCGTCAGTACACTGCTTGGTGTAACGATCGAACGTCTTGCTTACAAGCCTCTTCGTCATGCGACCAGTCTGTCTGTACTGATCACGGCGATCGGTGTCAGCTACTTCCTTCAGAATGGTGCGCAGCTGCTTTGGGGTTCTTCCACCAAAGTATTTCCTTCCGTTATTTCCAACGGGGCATTGACACTCGGCAGTATCTCTATTTCCTATCTGACACTGCTCACGATATTTGTCTGTCTGGCTGTCATGGGATGCCTGACACTGTTTATCAATAAAACAAAAACAGGTATGGCTATGCGTGCCTGTTCCGAAGACAAGGGTGCTGCTGCGCTGATGGGCATCAATGTCAATCAGATCATATCGATCACGTTTGCGATCGGATCCGGTCTGGCTGCGATCGCAGCATTCCTGCTGTGCGCAACATATCCGTCCGTCTATCCGACCCTCGGATCCATGCCAGGCATCAAGGCATTTACAGCTGCCGTTTTCGGCGGTATCGGGTCGATCCCGGGTGCCTTCC
>DMBB01000055.1:633-6200 GCA_003446295.1 Erysipelotrichaceae bacterium | reverse complement strand
TAAATGGAAATGCCTGCTCCCCCGTACACTTTCCAAGGGAAATGTTCCTTGAATGTATTACCGTATTTACCGTCATCCAAGAATCCGGTGTAATTCATGCCGGGGTTCTTTTCAATCACCGGCTCTTCCCCGTTCATGTAGCATACATATACATTGAACATGGCAGGAGGTATCTTTGCGCTTCCGACCGCATTTTCATCCGGTACGGTATTCATTTCAATGCAGCCGTCTTTCTCGTCTTCCATTGGTACCGAGATACCATCAGGCCAGATATTGATCGTAAACTCGTTTTCCGTATGCGTCTTGTCCGCAAAGTCCGCACGGATCGTCACATCCTGGCGTCTTCTGTCCGCAAAGATCTCTGCTGTCTTTTTGATCTTCCTCGTACGGTTGGTGATCTCAGCCCAGTACGTAAAGGAATACTCAGTGTCCTTTACCGCAGTGATTGCAAAGCCGGTGGTATTGCTGAAGGTGATATTCTCAGGTTCCTCCAGAGCACCGGCCAGCAGGAAGCGCAGTCTTGTCTTTCCGCCCATACCGGCGATCACGTCCGTCTCATTCAGGTTCGCGTTGATGATCCATGCGCTGCCGTCTTCCTTCATCTGCGGGAAGACGATCTTCACATCTCCGCCAAGCCGGAAGATGACATTCCTGATGAACTCTCCGCCTTCACCAAGATAGCGGAACGATACCGTTCCCTCTGTCTTCAGTGATTCGGGATTTGCTGTTACAGAAGCGTATTTATACTTGCCGCTCATTCCTGCGTCACGGACATTCAGCGTATCGTTCTCCGAATACACCTGGATATTCTTTGTCAGGTCGTTCCTGGGTTTCTCCCCGTCCTCCGTGATCTCTGCGATCCTTGCGCCGACACGTACCGGTTTCCCGTCTTTTCGGATCACATCACCGAAGTCCTTGTATACATACATCTTGTAGCGGGAAGAGTACTTCTTCTTTTTCTTTTCTTTCTTTTCTCCGGAGTCTTTCTTTTCCGTTCCTCCGGAAGCGATCGCCGCGCCTGCTGCAGCAGCTCCGCCGACACTGATGATGATTGCCCCGGGAAGATCCGGATCATCAAACTCGTCGACGATATCGGAAATGATCTGCGTACCGGAATCTTCTCCGGACTGCTCTGATGCTGTTCCGGTAGATGTCTGGCTGGTTTTTCCAACAGAGAAAATGAAAACGTACGATACATATGTATCATCCAGATCGTTATTTTTGTAGATCTCTACTTTAACTCTTCTGATCCCCTCTGCAACAGTATATTCATTGTGCGCTGTCCAGGATTTGGAAGCGTCTGTATCCGGGTATTGACCCGCGGGCATGAAATTTCTGTAGACCGTCCATCCTGTATCCGAACTGAATGCCATATCCCAGTTTTCTCCCGGCAGATCCACCATTCTATCTGTCATCATGATCCATGTATTCAGTTCACCGTTGTTGCCGTGTTCCGTTGCGGATACACGAATCGTGTCTCCCACGTTGATGTGACCGCGGTATTCACGGACGTCCACATTGACCCAGTCTCCTTTATTTGAAGCCTGATCACTCTGTTTTACCAATCTCAGATCCCATGGCTCTGCAAACCATCCGTCCACCGTCCAGTCCATGGACCCTCTGTGTTCACCGTGAGAGACAATTCCATCCACATATACAATTGTTTCTCCGTACGCAATACTGTCGGATATGGACTGGTACTGCCGCTCTTCTTCCGCCTGTGCGGTCACTGCCGCAAGCGGCATTGCCAGCGTGCACAGCAAAAGCCCAGCTGCTGTGAGTGCATGAAGATATCGTTGTATGTTCTCTCTAATATACTTCATATGTCCTCCTTTCACAGCCCCATTGCCATGACGGCAGTCATAAGCGCAAAACCGATCGAAATACCGGACAGCAGGCTCTTTGCCTTGCCGGTCTGTACGACGCGTTCCCCGTTTACTTTCCCAGAGGTCAGTGACCCTGCCAGTTCGTACAGGTTTCCGTCTTTCCTGCCGATCGCCTGCAGGCTGAGCAGTGCTCCGGAGATCCCTGCCATGGAGGAAGCGGAGGCGCTGTCAATGCCGGTAAATACAATACAGCAGGCAGCTCCGATGACCAGCCCGAACAGGAAACCAAACAAGCTTCCCTTTCCTTCATTCTGAAACAGGGAACCGATCCCTTTGAATGTATTGCCGATCCCTCCGGAAAACAGTGTCGACAGCAATACTGCCGTACATCCTTTTCCAAGAATCCCGCCTTTGGCACAGGTGATCCAGGACAGTGCCTCTATGACCTCAGACCCGGAGTCCTTCAGTACTGCCAGTACAGTCCAGAGTCCTGCCATCAGCAGTGAATACAGCAATACCTTCGGTTTCAGCAGAATGCTGAAAAGGCCGCCTGCATAGGATCCCAGGAAACGCAGGATCCCCATGAGCGGTGAATCTGCTGAAGCAGCTGATAATACAGGTGATGTACTGAGTTCCGTGATTCCGGAGATCACCGGACCCATATCACCGAAATCCATTTCTCCTGCGGCAGTGGACGCGGTCATTCTGAAAGCACCCTGCAGTTTCTGAACAGAAGCAGGTCTGACCTGACGGACAGGCTTACTGCCCTGCAGAGGACTTCCGCAGGACAGGCAGAACTTAGCGCCTTTGTCTACTTTCTTCCCGCAGGAAGGACAGACGATCTCTTCAGGTTCTTTTGTTTTCGGTTGTTTGCCAGTCAGCGGTGTTCCGCATCCCATGCAGAACTTCGCACCAGCGTCTGCCTTTCTTCCGCACACAGGACAAATGTCTCCCTTTGTTTCAGCTTTGGGTTTTTCCAGAGCAGGAAGCTCTGTTCCGCAATAAAGGCAGAACTTTGAGTCCCCGTTGACTTCTTTGCCGCATGAAGGACATGTTCTTTTACGTACAGCCATAGGCTTCTCCTTACGGTCTTACCAGCAGGACATCGCCGAACATGCCGCTTTCCCTGACAACGATGTTGCCAAGTACATAGTCCCTGCCTTCATAGGAATAATACGGTCCCAGACCGATCGCGATCCCTCCGTCAGACAGATCGATGTATTCCGGATCCCATGTACCGCTGAACGGTTCATAACCGACTTCTTCTTCCGTTTCCGGCATCACGTCGTTTCCATAACGGATGTACTGGGGATGCAGGATCAGCTGTGCACCCTGCTCAGAGAAGGAAACCTCAGCAGTACCGATCTCATCGATCCGTTCTTCTCCGGGGATTGTCCGGTTGAATGTCATGCAGTATTTCCATTCACCGCCGATATATCCTGCTTCACGCAGTACAGCACCATCGGGGATCCCGTTATCGTATACATCGTCTTCATAGAACAGGAAATCATCAAACCAGACATTCGAAATATCTCCTAATCCCTGCGGGATATCCTCAGGTACCGGTGTCTGTACTTCCGTCACTGCCGGTGTGCTTTCTGTATGTGTCTGGTTTTCTGCAGGCGTCTGGTTTCCTGTCGGTTTTACAGTAGAAGGCTTCCCTGTGCCGGAACCTGTATTGTTGTTGTTTACAGTCTGTTGGACGGGAGGATCTGCGGGAGGTGTACGGTGGAACACCGACTCCAGCCCTCCGATCAGCAGCAGGAATACTCCTGCCACAACATTCAGGATCAGGAACCATTTCAGGATCTTCCACAGTAAAGAAGGCTTCTTCTTTTCCGTTGTCTTTGCGGAAGAAGAATACTGCGGGGTGTTATGTGAGGGAATCTTTGTTCCGCAGTTATCGCAGAATTCTGCATAATCCGGTAATTTCTTACCGCAGTTGGGACAATATACAGCCATTGTTCTGATTCCTCCTTAGTTTATTTCTGAAGTTCAAAGACGACTCCGACAGGACTGTCATCTTTGTAGAATACCGTCGGGATCATTTCCGGCGTTACGGTCTGCAGGCCTACCTGGACAGTACCGCTCTCCGTAATGATTCCGACCCTGATGACGACGGAATCGTCACCGACGGTAATGCGCAGTTCATGCGCAGCATCATAACGGATCTCAAAGCTGCCGTGCGGCGGCAGGTTCCCGCTGAGGAACGAATAGGTACCTTCCTGTCTTCCTTCCGGCAGGCCGCTCATGTCTGCCAGTTCCGGTCCGAAGTCAATGATGACTGTTGTACCATCCCCGTTGAATTCCATGGATCCGTATTCCGACACGAACAGTCCGTTATGGGGATCCGGTGCCGGTGTGTCGGGCACTGCCGGATAATTGCCCCCATCCCTGGGACTGCGCAGGAATAACATGTAAAAGCAGGCTGCACATACCAGCAGCGCTGTTAAGATCAGTAAGATCCGTTTCATATGTTTCATATCGTTCACCGTTTACAGTAGTATCTGTTTATTCTTTTATTCTGCTTCTGAACACTATTTCCTTGTAACTTCTGCCTGAGGACACCGTTCAGTGATATAGCCCAGTACAAACTCATAGTGTTCCGGGTCGGTATAGACCTGGTTCCGGATCAGTTTTCCATACAGCCGGATCAGGCACTTTGATGGATCTGCTTTGATCTTTTTTACACTGGAGAATCGTGAATACAGGGATGTACCTGTCGCGGAAAGAACACCTGCTCCGGTGACAGTACGATTTCCTGTTTTACTCCCGGCAAGGATCGTCAGTGCCTCAAGCGCTTTTGCTTTGTCGGTCTTGATCTGTGTATGGTCAATGCCTTCTTCATCCATTTCAAACAGCACGGTATATTTCCCGTTGTTTGCCTTTGTGACGATCCAGTAAGCAGGCAGTGACAGTACCATCAAGATCGCAAGCACAATGACCCCGGTCGTAAAAGCTCCTGTCACACCATCCAGTCCGTTTCCGGACAGCAGATTCATCACCAGCATGATCACGATCACGATCGCTGCGCTGAGACCGAGGACTCTCCAGACTTCAAACAGGAGGAAAAAGCTCTTCATCATCGGAAGCTCATATACCCAGCGGTATACACCTTCACTGTCTTCAGCTGGTCTTTCTTCCGGCATGTCTTGGTTCAGTGCATGACTGCACTGATTGCAGAAAACAGCGTTATCCGGAAGCTCAGCTCCGCAGACAGGACATTTTACAGCCATGATTACCCTCCATGATCCATGATGAAAAAAATGAGATTTCTTCACCTTCATTGTAAACATACAAGATCATGTTTCCTGTTGTGCCATATGTTCTGTCAATGACTGTTATGCGGCACATATCTGATATACTGAAAATGACATCGAAAAAGGTTGTCGGAAAGGAACGTTTCTTATGTTTGCAAGGCAGCTGACCCTTCTGCTGGATACTCTGGAGGTATCCGGATCTGATCTTGCCGGATATGCACAAATAGACAGAACAGCCATCAGCCGTATGAAGAACGGATCCAGACAGCCGAAACATGATGGAACGTCTGTCCGGAAACTGATCCATGGGATCATCAGTTACTGTTCTCAAAACGGTAAAACAGATACCCTGCTGGAATTGGTCGGTATAGAGAATCCTTCTGCAGAAGAACTGTCACAGGCACTGCTGCAGTGGCTGTATGAAGACAGCAATGCAGATGAACAGAATACTGCTTCACCAACAGAACGTATATCTGCCCAG